>NZ_CAXPXK010000043.1:0-16781 GCF_964221125.1 Alloalcanivorax sp. | reverse complement strand
CCCGGCGTCTCCCTGGCGGTGTCGATCATTCTGTTCGAGGGTGCCCTCACCCTTCGCTTCAGCGAGATCCGGGGCCTGGAGAAAACCGTGCGCCGGCTGGTCACCTGGGGGGCGCTGATCACCTGGGGCGTGGTGACGCTGTCCGCCTGGGGCTTGCTTGATCTGCCGCTGGAGCTGGCACTGCTGTTCGGCGCCCTGGTGGTGGTCACCGGCCCCACGGTGATCGTGCCGTTGCTGCGCAGCGTGCGCCCCAAGGCCAGCGTGGCGCGGCTGCTGCGCTGGGAGGGCATCGTTATTGATCCGCTCGGGGCGATTCTGGCGGTACTCGCCTACGAGCTGGTGGTGGCCACCGGCCAGCAAGGTGCCCTGCTGCACGGGCTGTGGCTGTTTTTCCAGGCGATCGCGGTGGGCGCCGCCATGGGCACCATCGTGGCGTTCGCGCTGAGCGCCCTGCTCAGCCGCCACCTGGTGCCGGAGTATCTGCGCAGCTTCCTGGTGCTGTCCTCGGTGATCGGCTCCTTCGTGCTGTCCAACAGCATCAGCGAGGAATCCGGCCTGGTGACGGTCACCGTGGCCGGCATCGTGATGGCCAACCGCAAGGGCGTGCGCACCGACGACATTCTCCACTTCAAGGAGAACCTGTCGGTGATGCTGATTTCGGTGCTGTTCATCGTGCTGGCCGCGCGCCTGGAAATGGAGCAGCTGCTCAGCCTGGGCGCCACCGCCCTGCTGGTGCTGGCGATCATCCAGCTGGTGGCGCGGCCGTTGTCGGTGTGGGTGGCGACCCTGGGCAGCAGCCTGAACTGGCGCGAGAAGGCGCTGCTGGCGTGGATCGCGCCGCGCGGCATCGTCGCCGCGGCGGTGTCCGCCCTGTTCGCCCAGCGTCTGGAAGAAAACGGCGTGGCCGGCGCCGAGCTGCTGGTGCCGCTCACCTTCATGGTGATCATCGGCACGGTGGCGCTGCAGAGCGTCACCGCCCGGCCGCTGGCGCGGCTGCTCAAGGTGGCCGAGCCGGGCCCCAGGGGCTTCCTGATCATCGGCGCCAATCCGGTGGCCCGCGCCATCGGCCAGACCCTGAGCCAGAACAATTTCCCGGTGATCCTCACCGATTCCAGTTGGGAGAGCATCCGCACCGCGCGCATGGAAGGGCTGCCCACCTTCTACGGCAACCCGGTCTCCAGCCACGCGGATCAGTACCTGGACCTGGTGGGCTACGGCAAATTGCTGGGCCTGAGCCCGCGCCGGGAACTGAACACCATGGCGACCATGCGCTACCGTCTGGAATTCGGCGAACCCAATGTCTACAGCCTGCCCTGGCAGAGCGAGAAGGAAGAGAAGCACGACGTGGCCGCGCACCACCGGGGCGCCACCCTGTTCGGGCCGGACATGACCTATGCTCGGCTTGCCAGCCTGCTCAGTCAGGGCGCGGACATCAGCAAGACGCGGATCACCGAGGAGTTCGACTTCAAGGCCTATCTGGCGGTGGAGAACCGGCAGGTCTGGCCGCTGTTCGCGGTGGACAGCAAGGACCGGATCCACGTGTTCACGTCCGAGTCCCAGCCGGAGCCCCGGGCCGGCTGGTCGGTAATCGGTTTGATCAAGGAAGAGCAAAGCGCCGAAGAGAACGGCGACCAGGCGTCCTAGCGGGGCGCCGCCGATTCCGAATTGAAGGAGTCGATCAGGCCGCACACCCTGCCGTCGCCCAGATGGCAGTCCGGGGCCCGCGACCAGTCGTCCATGGCGGCGCGCATGCGCGCGCTCAACTCGCTCAGTTCACGGATGCGCGCTTCCACTTCGGCGAGGCGCGCCTCGATCAACGACCGCACCCTCGGGCACGGCGTTTCCCCGCCCTCCGACTCTTCGATCAGTTCACGCACGTCGCCGAGCGTGAAGCCCAGGCTGCGTGCTTTCAGCGCGAAGCGCAGCCGCGACAGGTCGACGCCGTTGTACTGGCGGTAGCCGTTGTGTGGGTCGCGACGCGGCGTCAGCAGGCCCAGATCGGTGTAGTGGCGAACGGTTTCGGCGGTGGTGTCGGCCCGCCGGGCCAGATCGGTAACGCGCATGGCGATCGACTCCGGTAATGCAAAGTTAGCGTTCGGGGCTCAGGCGGCGGCCCGGTCCCGGTCCGCCGGCGGCACGCCGTAAAAGCGCTCTCGAATCTCTTCATAGCGGGCCCACTCCTGTTCCCAGCGGGCCGCGTCCCAGCCCAGCAGTTCGCCGGTGAGCGCGCGCAGCCGCTCCGCCAGGCCGGCGCCGCCGTCACGGCGCAGCAGACCCAGCCGGGTGCGGCGCAGCAGCAGGTCGTCCAGATGCACCACCGCCTCGTGGCTGAGCACCCAGCGCAACAGCGCCTCGTCGTCCTGGACGCCATGAAGGAACTGGTCCACCTGTTCCGGCGCGTCCGGCAGCGGCCGGAACAAGGGGGCGTTGCTGCGCCGGGCGCGGCGCGCCTCCCGCGGGCCCAGCAGGCCGGCGGCGCAGAGCGCGTCCAGGGCGATCAGCCGGAAGGTGGTGAGCTTGCCGCCACTCACGGTGACCACGCCGTTCTCTTCCCACACCGCGTGGTCGCGGCGCTCCTTGGAAGGATCCTTGCCGTCGCCGGAGGCGATCACCGGGCGCACCCCGGCCATGGTGGAGAGGATGTCCTCGCGGCCCAGGTTCACCTTCGGGAACTGTCCGTTGATCAGTTCCAGCAGGTAGTCCACTTCCGCGCCGCTGGCGCGGGCCTCCTGGTCCAGGCTGTCGCCGTGATCCAGGTCGGTGGTGCCGATGCAGGTGACCCCTTCCCACGGGAACACGAACACCGGCCGGTCGTCGCGGGGGTTGATCAGCGTCAGGCAGTCGGCCACCGGCAGCCGCGCCGGGTCGACGAACAGATGGCTGCCGCGCAGCGGGCGGATGCGTTGCCCGGCGCCGCCCAGGCGGTTGGCCCAGGCGCCGGTGGCGTTGATCACCGCGCCGGCACTCAGGGTCAGGCTGTCGCCGCTTTCCAGATCGGTGACGTCCACCCGGGCGCGGCCGTTATCGGTGCGGCCGTTCTCGGTGCGGCCGTTCTCGGTGCGGCCGTTCTCGGTGCGGATAGCGGTGGCGCGGGCGTAATTGAGCGAACGGCCGCCATGCCGGGCCGCTTCCAGGAGGCAGCGCACCACCAGCCGGCAATCGTCGGTGAGGGCGTCGGTGTAGCTCATGGCGCCGTTCAGGCCCGCCGTATCCAGCCCCGGCACCCGCATCAGCACCTCGGCGCGGGGCACGAAACGGTGGTCGCGAATGCCGGCCAGAAAGTCGTACAGCGACAGCACCGCGGTCATCGGCCAGCGCCCCGGGAACCGGCCGTCACGCAGTGGGAACAGGTACTGGGCCCGCTCCACCAGGCCGGGCAGATCGCGCAGCAGCCGCTCCCGCTCGCGCAGGGCGTCGCGGGTCAGGCGCACTTCGCCCTGGGCGATATAGCGCAGCCCGCCGTGGACCATCTTCGACGAGCGGCTGGAGGTGCCCCAGGCGAAATCCTGCTGTTCCAGCAGCAGCGCCTTGCGCCCCTGGCGGGCCGCTTCCAGCAACACGCCGGCGCCGGTGATGCCGCCGCCGATCACGATCAGGTCCCATTGTTCCCCGGCCAGTTCGGCCAGTGACGCACGCTTCGCCAGCATGGTGTCTCCTTGGATTGTGTGAACGCTTTGCCTCCGGGTGGCACGACCGTTCCTTTTTCGTGGTCAGTCTGCTACAAACGCCGGATGCCTTCATCCTACTCATTATCCCCGGTTCTTTTGCAGCCGCATTGCACCCGCGCCGAATTCGACGCCGTGGTGGAGGTGCTGGCCCGCGCCTTCGTCGACGATCCGTTCTGGCGCTGGCTGTGCCGGCCGGAGGATTTCCAGGTCCGCCTGCGGCGCGGCATGGCCGCGCAGCTGCGCCACCTGGCCCTGCCCGGACGGGTCGATCATATACCCGGTGTGGGGGCGGCGCTGTGGTCGCCGCCGGGCCAGTGGCGTCTGGGGCTGTGGCAGCAGCTTCGCTTCCTGCCCGACTTCGCGGCGATTACCGGGCTCACCCGCCTGCCCGGCCGCCTGGGCGGCATCCAGCATATTCAGCAACTGCATCCGAAGCGACCCCACTGGTACCTGCAGGTGCTGGGGGTGGCGCCGGACCAGCAGGGGCGCGGCCACGCCCGCCGCCTGCTGGCGCCAGTGCTCGCCCTGTGCGACCGGGACCGCCACGGTGCCTTCCTGGAGACCTGCGAGCCGGACAACCTACCGCTCTACCGCCGCTTCGGTTTCGAGGTGATCCGCGAGGACCGGGTCACCGCCGACGGTCCTCCGATCTGGCTGATGTGGCGCCCGCCGCCGCTTTAAGAGACCGCGATCGCATCCCGGTGCTACCCTACTTTACCGATTTTTACCGCACCGCTATGGTTTCGGTGCCCTGATCGCTTATTGTTGAGCCACTCAGGAACAATGGATAACAAGGAGTAATGATGAAACGCACTGCCGGATGCCTCTTACTGGCCGGGGCTTTGTCCCTGTCCGCTTGCAGCACCATCAATCCCTACACTGGGGAAAAACAGACTTCCAAGGCCGCCGGCGGCGCCGCCATCGGCGCGGTGAGCGGCGCGCTGATCGGTATCGCCACCTCGGACAGCGCCAAGGAGCGCAAAGAGCGGGCCCTGGCCGGGGCCGGTATCGGCGCCATCGCCGGCGGCGGCGTGGGCTACTACATGGACGTCCAGGAAGCCAAGCTGCGTCAGAAACTGGAAGGCTCGGGCGTTTCCGTCACCCGTGACGGCGAGAACATTATTCTCAACATGCCGGGTAACGTGACCTTCGACACCGACAGCACCCAGGTGAAATCCTCGTTCCGTTCCGTGCTGGACTCCGTGTCCGAAGTCCTCAAGGAATACGATTCCACCATGCTGCAGATCGCCGGCCACACCGACAGCACCGGCGGCGACCGCTACAACCTGCTGCTCTCCCAGCAGCGCGCCCAGGCGGTGGCCGATGTGCTCAGCGGCTACGGCGTGCAGGCCGTGCGCATGGACGTGGTCGGTTTCGGTGAAACCCAGCCGATCGCGGATAACGGTTCGGCGTCAGGCCGCCAGCAGAACCGCCGCGTGGAACTGACCCTGATTCCCTACGAGGAATAATCCAGGGCTCCGCGCCACCGCCTCAGGCGGTGCCGGCCCGGCGTAGCCGCCAGACCAGCACCGCCAGGGGCACCATCAGCATCACCACCAGCATGTACGGAAAACGGTGGTCGAGCGTGTACAGCCCGGTGCCCACCAGTGGCCCGAGCACGAACCCCAGCGACGGACACGCACTGGCCAGCCCGGCCACCCTGCCCTGCTCCGAACTGTCCACCCTCAGGCTCGCCAGCGACATGATCGCCGGCATGCCGAAACCGATCCCCATACCCACCAGCATCACCGCCAGGGTCATCCCCAGACGGCTGTCGAACAGCCACAGCACGCCGGCGCCCAGGCCGATGGCCGGACCCGCCAGGGCCAGCAACACCAATGCCGGCGCGCGCAGCCATTGCACCACCAGAATCTGGCCGGTCAGCGAGGTGATCGCCGCCGCCATCATGGCGGTGCCCAGGGCGCCGGCCGCTTCGCTGGGCGACATGTTCAGCGCGTCCTGAAACAGAAAGCCCAGGGTTTGCTGAACCAGCGCGAAGCTCATGAACAGCACTACCCCGGTGATCAACAGATCGCGGAAACGGCGGTCGGTATAGGCGCGCAGGCCGGTGGCCAGCACCGTGCGCCGGCGCTGCACCGGCGGCTCGCCGCGGTACGGCGACGGCGGCAGGAAAAACAGAATAAACACCGCCATCAAGGCCACCAGACCGGCCACCAGATAGAGCGGCAGCACCAGCGCCACCGCCGCCAGCATGCCGCCGATGCCCGGGCCCAGCACGGTGCCCAGGTTGTTGGCGGCGCCGATGCGGCCCATGCCGCGGGTGCGCGCCTCCGGCGCGGTGATGTCCGCGGTATAGGCCGCCGCCGACGGCGGCGTGGCGGCCATGATCACCGCCTGGCTCATGCGCGCGGCCACCAGCAGCGCCACCAGAACGCCGCCGCTCACCCAGCCGGCCAGCCCGGCCTGGAACACCAGCGCGAACAGCAGCGTGCCGGTGGCGTAGCCGCTCAGGCCGATGATCAGGATCGGCCGGCGGCCGTAGAGTTCACTGAGGTAGCCCCACACCGGGCTGGCCAGGGCGAAGGCCAGCGACGAGCAGCTGATGATCAGCCCCACCTGGATCTCGGCCAGGCCGGTGGCCCGGCCCAGGGACGGCAGCAGCGTGAACACCAGGGTCTGGCCCAGGGCGGTGACGCCCACCGCGGCAAGCAGCAGGCTTTGGGTAAAGGTCGAAGACCTGGCAACCGGCGATAATGACAAAGAGGGCCTCCTATCGGGCCCGCTAATATATCACCTTCGTTGCCCTATCGCCGCCGCTAGTTGTTTTCTTCGGAAAGCAGGAAGTGGGCGCGGGCAATGGTAATCGGCTCTTCCCGGCGTTTCTGCCAGGCGCTGATGTGCACATTGGCGATGCGACGGCCCAGGCGGGTGATGCGGCATTCGGCGAAGGTGTCGCGGAACAGGCCGGCGCGCAGGTAGTCGATGGTGAAATCGATGGTCTTGGGCACCTTGGGCTCGCCCATTTCCAGCAGGATGAAGATGATCGCGGCCTGCTCCATGAAGCCGGCCACGGCGCCGCCGTGCAACGCCGGCAAGGTGGGGTTGCCGATATTGTTTTCGTTGCGCGGCAGAATGAAGGTCAGTTCCTCGCCCTGCACCAGCAACTCGATACCCAGGAAGCGGGCATAGGGCACCCGGTCCACCAGGTCCTGGTAATTGGCTTCGCCGTTGCGGCAGGCTTCGATCAAGGCTTTCAGTGAATCGGTCATCAGGACACCACCCGCCCGTTTTTATCCAGTTTCATGCGTGTGTAGGTGGCCAGGCCGGTGGCCACCGGCTCCCCCTCTTCCTCGCCCTCTTCCCAGGTGGTCAGCCGCACGAAGGTGACGTTGGGCGTGAGCCGGTAGCAGCTGGCGTAGCAGATCACCGCCTTGCCCGGTGTCGGGGCGTGCAGGTGGTCGACGCGGAAATCGATGGTCGGCGTGATTTCGAAGTTGGGGTACAGGCGGCAGCTGTTCGCCATGCCGCCGGCCTGGTCCATCATCGCGAAGATGGCGCCGCCGTGCAGCACACCGGTGTCCGGGTTGCCGACCAGGTCCTCGCGCCAGGGCAGGCGCACACGGACGCCGTCTTCTTCAGCGCTGAGCACTTCCATACCCAGGTTGCGGGAATGGCGCACGGTCTCCAGGGACCGGTTACAGACGTCCATGCGGGTGTAAGGGGGCTTTGAATTTGTCACGGGGGCCAATGCTCTGTTACTGCGGGCCCGGCAAGATTACCGCCTACCCTTACTCCGGATCAATTGCTATCAGCGGAGCCTCCATGGCACCACGTCCTTCCGTGAAATCATCACTGCGCGCATTGAGCCATATGGTGGAGCGCCGCCGTCATCCGCGGCGCTTCATTCAGACCGACAAAACGCCCTGGGACGAAATTTACCGCAACGGCATCATGGCGCTGCGTCATTACAGTTTGCCGCCGATGGCGCGGATTCCGGTCGGCGACGAGGAGATACCGGTACGGCGGGAGAAGCATCGTATTCCGTTGATTCTGGTGCCGGCGCTGGGCATCCACTGCTGGACCTACGACCTGATGCCCAACCGGTCCATGGTCCGTTATCTGATGGCGCGCGGCCACGACGTCTATCTGATCGACTGGGGCCAGCCGTCCCAGGCCGACCGCGACCTGGACCTGGACACCTACGTGAACCAGTGGTTGCCGCAGGTGGTGGAGCGGGTGCGCGAGCACACCGGGTCGGACCAGGTGAATCTGCTCGGCTACTGCATGGGCGGGCTGCTGTGCATGCTCTATCTGGGCAGCCACCCGGGGGCACCGGTGCGCAGTCTGTCGACCATCGCCAGCCCGGTGAATTTTCATAAAAGCGGGCCGTTCGGCAAGATTTTCAGCCTCGCGGCGATTCCCGCCATGCAGGCCCACGACTGGTTCCAGGTGCGCCTGGAGCCGCTCGACAGCAAGCTGTTCCACATTCCCGCCCGGCTGCTGTCGCTGGGCTTCAAGATGACCAACCCGCCGGGGCTGGTGCAGTCCTATGTGGATTTGCTGCGCAATATGGGCGACCGGGACTACCTCACCGAGTACATGACCATGGGCCAGTGGTTCAACGACATGGTCGATTACCCGGGGGCGGTGGTGCGCGAAGTGATCGAGAAGATGGTGCTCGCCAACAGCCTCGCCGACGGCCGTCTCAGCATCGGCGGGCGGCCGGTGGATTTCGGCGCCATCACCCAGGATCTGCTGGCGTTCGGCGGACGCACCGACCGCATCGTCAGCCTGCGCGCCGCGCGGGAGATTCTCAAAGTGGTGGGCAGCCGCGAGAAGCGGTTCGAGGAAGCCCCCGGCGGCCACGCCGGGGTGTTCGCCGGCAGCAAGGCGCCCGGCCAGTGCTGGCGGGTGATCGCCGACTGGCTGGAGGCGCGCGCCGACTGAGCGCTACTCGGGCGGACCGATGGTGGGCTTGGCGACCTCGGAGGTGGCCAGCTCCACCGCCTGCTGCAGGCTGCTGGTCATCTGCGAGGTATAGCGGTAGACCAGGAACGGCACCGCGTCGTCACCGAACTTGAGCATGGAAGAGCGGATGAACCCCCACTTGAGGGCGGCCTGCTCCAGGGTGCGGTTGAGGTTGCCGTCGCCACGGTGGGCGGCCTGCACCCGCTTGAGCCGGTCGGAAAACGCCGGCACCGCCTGCTCGAAGGCGCCGCGATCCTGTTGCGCCTCATCGTCGCCGTCGTTGTTGTCGGCGATGATCGCCACGTAGGACGAGGTCAGTTGTTGCAGCTCGCTGATCAGCCCGTGGACGTCGTCGTAGTCGCCGTCGGCGGCGCCTTCGAAGTCGTCGATGGCGGCGGCCATTTCCGCCGGCAGGTCGTCCAGCCGCCGCGGGTCGCCGGACGCCGCTTCGCCCTCGGCGTCGCCGGGGGCCGGCAGGGCCTGGTCGGCGGCCATGCGTTGCCACTGGTCGGCGAGATCCGCGACCAGGGCCCGCTCCGCGTCGGACTCGCTGGCGGCGCGCAGTTCATCCAGCGCTTCGGCGGCCTGCTGAGCGGCTTCGTTGAGCGCTACCCGGTAGGTGTCGTTGCCGTCCATCACGGCATACATGTGATAATCCGTGCGCACTTGCCAAAGATGGTGCTCCAGATCCTCCAACTGGGCGCGGCTCAGGGCCGCGCTCGCGGCCATCGGGGCCGCCAGCCCGGTTATCGACAACACCACCGCCAAGGCGCCCCTGGAAAGGGTTCGCATAGCATCTCCTATTGCATTTCTTTTTGTTGCCCAGCCCGAGGACAAACGCGGCAAAGATAGTACATAGCGCCGCCTTTTACCAATGCGCAATATTGCGCGGGGTCAGCGGCCGGGCCTGCTGAGTTCCGTATAGAGCGCCTGGTATTCCTGCGTCAGCTTGTGCTTGGGGCTCCAGTTGATCAGCGGCGTGGCGCACTCGTGGGATTCGCGCATGGCGACGCTGGCGGACAGCTTGCTGTCGAGGATCGGCAGGCCCTCCTCCACCAGCGACGCCACCAGTTCCTTGGGCAGGCGCGCGCGCGGCTGATACTGATTCACCACGATGCCCTGCACGCGCAGGTCCTCGTTGTGATCCTCGCGGGTCTCCTGAACGTTCTCCAGCAGGGAATAGAGCGCCTTGCGGGAAAACGCATCGCAGTCGAAGGGAATCAGCACCCCGTCGGCGGCGATCAGCGCGGACAGGGTGTAGAAATTAAACGCCGGCGGCGTGTCCACATAGATGGCGTCGAATTCCCGGCCCAGGCTTTTCAGCAGGCCGCGCAGCTTGTAGATCTTGTGCTTGGATTCGAGCAGGTGCTCCACCTCGCCCAGTTCACCGTCGGAGGGCAACACGTACAGGTTTTCGAACTTGGTGAGATGCACGTAATCGCGAGGCGCTTTTTCCTTGAGCTTGAACGACAGCGTCTGCGCGAAGAAGGTGCCGATGTTGGGCGTCGGCCCCTGCTCCTGCTGATACGCGCCCATGCCCAGCAGGTACTGGCTGGCGTTGCATTGTGGATCCAGGTCCACCACCAGCGTCTTGTTGCCCCGGGCGGCGCTGATCGCCGCCAGATTCACGGTGATACTGGATTTACCCACACCGCCTTTCTGATTAAACACCACGGTTCGCATGCACGGTTCTCCTTACCTGAATGGCGCAATGATACACAGGGGCCGGAACGGCTCCCAGGCCGCAGCGACGTGGGCGGCTGTCATCCTTCGTCCACAAAAACTGTGGATAACCCCGTTAACAAGCCGTTGAAGAGTGGCGGCGGCGCCGACACCATGCCGCCTCCGACGAATTGATCGTTCCCTGGCCAGTGCGGGGTAAATGCGCAGCAGAAAGACATTTACCCCCCTTGTCCCGCTTCCCGTTTTGCGCTCAGTATAGATATACACCATGTTTACCACGGAGTGATCCATGAGCGCCGTTACCCCCTTTGCGCCCGTTCCCACCGGCAGCCCCCTCAAGGCGGTCCCCGGAGATCCGGGCTGGCCGCTGGTCGGGCACACTCTGACCAGTATGCGTGATCCAGTGGGCCTGATGCGACAGCGTTACGACCAGTACGGTCCGGTGTCCTGGACCCGGCTGTTCGGCCTGCGGGTGGTGCAGATGCTGGGCCCGGACGCCAACCAGTTCGTGCTGATGAACAAGGGCGACCTGTTCTCCAACCACGGCGGCTGGGACTTTTTCATCGGCCCGTTTTTCCATCGCGGCATCATGCTGCTGGATTTCGAGGAGCACCGCTGGCACCGGCGCATCATGCAGCAGGCGTTCACCAAAAACGCGCTGCGCGGCTATCTGGAGCGCATGGGGCCGCGCATCACCGCCGGCCTGGACACTTGGCCGGAGGGCGGCATCAAGGTGCTGCCCCGGGTCAAGCGGCTGACCCTGGACCTGGCCACCGATGTGTTCATGGGCCAGGAACTGGGCCCGCGCTCCGAACAGGTCAACCGGGCGTTCGTGGACACGGTGCGCGCCGGCACCGCGCTGCTGCGCTTCCCGGTGCCGGGGCTGCGCTGGTCCAAGGGGCTGCGCGGCCGGCGGGTGCTGGAGCAACTGTTCCGCGATGAGATCCCGACGAAACGGGCCCAGGAAGACAACGACCTGTTCAGCGCGCTTTGCCACGCCACCACCGAGGACGGCGACCGCTTCTCCGACGACGATGTGGTCAACCACATGATCTTCCTGATGATGGCGGCCCACGACACCACCACCATCACCCTGTCCAACCTGTTCTACCACCTGGCCAGCGCGCCGGAATGGCAGGAGCGCCTGCGCGAGGAAAGCCGCGCGCTGGGCAAAACCCAACTGGAATACGAGGACCTGGAGAAGCTGCCGGGCATCGGCCTGGCCATGAAGGAGGCGCTGCGCCTGTGCGCGCCGGTGCCGTCGCTGCCCCGCCGCACCGTGCGTGACGTGGAATACGACGGCTTCCATATACCCAAGGGCAGCTTTATTACCATGGCGCCCTACTTCACCCACTATATGGAAGAGTACTGGCCGGACGCGGAGCGCTTCGATCCGGAGCGGTTCGCCGAACACCGCCGCGAGGACAAGGTGCACCCCTATGCCTGGGTGCCCTTCGGCGGCGGCGCGCACAAATGCATCGGCCTGCATTTCGCCGACATGCAGGTGAAGGCGATCCTCCACCAGGTGCTGTTGAAGTACCGCTGGCGGGTGCCGGCGGACTATGTGATGCCGGTGGACACCACCAGCCTGCCGGTGCCCAAGGACGGCCTGCCGGTGACGCTGGAACGGCTGTGACCGTTTCGGCGGCCGGCGTCCCGGCGGCCGGCGGCCGCGGTCAGCCGCTGACGGTCTCGCCGTCGCGCAGCGTCACCAGCTCTTCCGCCGAGGTGGGGTGAATGCCCACGGTGGCGTCGAAGTCCGCCTTGGTGGCGCCCATGCGCACCGCCACGGCGAACCCCTGGGTGATCTCGGCGGACTCTTCGCCGGCCATGTGCAGGCCCACCACCCGGTCGCTGGCGTCGTCGACGATCAGCTTCATCATGGATTTTTCCTGGATGTCACTGAGCGTGTAGCGCATCGGCCGGAACTGGCTCTTGTAGACCCGGATGGTGCCGTACTCGGCCAGCGCTTCTTCCTGGCTGAGCCCCACGGTGCCGATGTTCGGGTGGCAGAACACGGCGGTGGGCACATCGCGGTAGTCCAGCGGCGCCTTCGGTTTGTGCTCGCCGAACAGGTGCGCCGCCAGCCACATGCCTTCGGCCAGGGCCACCGGGGTGAGCTGCAGCCGGTCGGTGACGTCGCCCAGGGCGTGGATGCCCGGCTCGCTGGTCTGGAAGGCGTCGTCCACGATTACCGCGCCGTTGTCGCGGGTCTGCACCGACACACCCTCGGCGAACAGGCCGTCCAGCTTGGGCACCCGGCCGGTGGCGTAGAACACCTCATCCACCACCAGGCTGTCGCCGTTCAACAGACGCAGGGTTTTCTCGCCGTCGGCGTCGCCTTCAATGGCGCTAACGTCGGTGTTCACATGGATATGAATGCCGGCGGCGGCCATGCGCTCGGCGACGAACTCGCGAATTTCACCGTCGAAGCCGCGCAGGATCAGATCGCGGCGGTAAAGCTGATGCACTTCCACGCCCAGGCCGTTGAGGATGGAGGCGAATTCGCAGGCGATGTAACCGCCGCCGACCACGGCGACGCGCTCGGGCAGTTTATCCAGATAGAACAGATCGTCGGAGATGCGCACCAGATGGTCGCCGGGCAGTTCCGGCACATGGGGCTTGCCGCCGGTGGCGATCAGAATGTGCTTACACTCCAGAACACGGTCGCCGTCCACGGATACCCGGCCGGGGCCCTCGATGCGGCCGTGGCCTTCAAACACGGTGACGCCGGCGTTATCCAGGATGCGGTTGTAGATGCCGTTGAGCCGTTCGATCTCACGGGTCTTGTTGTCGCGCAGGGTGTTCCAGTCGAAGCGCCAGCCGTCCAACTGGTACCCGTAGCTGGCGGCCAGCTCGAACTCTTCCGGGAAGCCGGCGCCGTAGGCGAACAGCTTCTTCGGCACGCAGCCCACGTTGACGCAGGTGCCGCCGAAGAACCGTTCCTCGATAATCGCCACCCGGGCGCCGTGGCCGGACGCCATGCGCGCGGCGCGGACACCGCCGGAACCGGCACCGATGACCACCAGATCGAATTCGTCAGACAAAACACTCTCCTTAATCGTAGACCGCTGCGGGATGGCCGCTATTGTGGCGGCCACCCGGTGAAGAACAAGGCCAGGCGGTTAATCACCCTGATAGCGTGCCCTTATGCCGCCGCGCCCACGCCCTCAGGCGCCGACCCGGAAACGGGCGAACGGCGCGTGCAGGCTGGGCCGCCCCTGGCGCAGATAGAGCCCCGGCTCGATCGGCGGCCACAGCTCTTCCAGGGGCATGGAGTCGCCGTTGGCGTTGACCATGCGGGCATGGTGGCGGCGCAGCTGTCGCGGCTCCCCCACCCCGCAGGCGTGGGCGATGGTCTCCACTTCCTTGACCAGATTGGCGTGGAAATGCGCCACCCGCGCGCCCTTCTCGCTGGGCACCAGACCGCGCTGCAGGCGCGGGTTGTGGGTGGTGACCCCGGTGGGACAGGTATTGCGGTTGCACTGCATCGCCTGGATGCAGCCCAGCGCGAACATATAGCCGCGCGCGGAGACACAGAAATCCGCGCCTATGGCGATGGCCCAGGCGACCATGGACGGCGTGATCAGTTTGCCCGAGGCGATGATGCGAATCCGGTCCTGCAGCGCGAAGCCGTCGCGCAGGTCCACCACCAGCGGTAACGACTCGGCCAGGTTCAGCCCCACGTCGTCCATCAGCGACATGGGCGCGGCGCCGGTGCCGCCGTCGCCGCTGTCCACGGTGATGAAGTCCGGCGCGCTCTCCAGGCCCCGTTCATGGATTTCCATGAACAGCTCTTCCAGCCACTGCCAGGAACCGATCACCGTCTTGATGCCGGTGGGCTTACCGGTCACCCGGCGCACCCGCTCAATCATGTCCAGCAAATCCCCGGCGCTGCGGATGCCGGGCTGGCCGTTGGGGCTCACCGACGCCTGCCCCACCGGAATGCCACGAATGCGAGCAATGTCCGGGGTGACCTTCTCCGCCGGCAGAATGCCGCCTTTGCCCGGCTTGGCGCCCTGGCTGAGCTTGATCTCGAACATCTTCACCGATTGCAGGCGGGCCACCTCCCGCAGCTTTTCATCGCTCAGGTTGCCCTCCTGATCGCGCACGCCGTAATAGGCGGTGCCGATCTGGAACACCAGATCACAATGCCCTTCCAGGTGCATTTCGGTGAGGCCGCCTTCGCCGGTGTTCAGCCAGCAGCCCGCCTGGCCGGCGCCCCGGGACAGGGCCCGCACCGCCGGCGTGGACAGCGCGCCGAAGCTCATCGCCGAAATATTGTGGAAGCTGCGTGCCACGAACGGCTGGTCGGCGTGGGGGCCGATCATCAACGGCAGGGTTTCGGCGGCGTCCTTTTCCAGGGTCGGATAAGGCGTATTCAGAAAGACGATGCGGCCGGCGGCGTTCTGCTTGGTGGTGCCGAACGCCACCGTATTGCTCAGATCCTTGGCGGCGCGGTAGACCCAGCTGCGCTGGGCGCGGTTAAACGGCAGCTCTTCCCGGTCCATGGCAAAGAAATACTGACGGAAAAACTCGCCGATATGCTCGAAAAAGTAGCGAAAACGACCGATCAGAGGGTAATTCCGTCGAATCGCGTGGGCTTTCTGGAAATAGCGATCCTGCACCCACAGGACCATGGCCGCCACGGTCACCAGAAACACCATTAACAGCAGGCCCAAGGCCAGCCAGGTGGTCAGCACATTGACCCAGGCATGCAACTGCTCGGAGAGCATAGGACCTCCTCTAATCGCCCGAAGCCATGCTATCACTATAACCCGGCCCCGCCATCCGGGTTGGCCGCTGAAAATCACCGTCTGATGCGAAAAGGTGAGAACCCGGACTAATAATCCGCACAGGGCACCTAGCCCGACCGCTAATACTGTGGTATCACTTCAACTGGAATCGGGATGTAAAATCAGTAAGAGACAAAACAATGAAATTACCGGGGGTCTGCGGCCTGGTTTTGGCACTGGGGGTGTCGATGCCGGCCATCGCGGAAAACATCTACACCTACCGTGGCGACGGCGGCGAAATCCTGTTCACGGACAAGCCCCGCGCCAAGGTGGACGCCAGCTATACCCTGCTCTCCGTGCGCAAGGGCTGGAATTACACCCCCACCACCCTGAGCGCCGCCCGGCGTGACCGCTACGACACCGTGATCGCGCGCGCCGCCGACGATTTCGGCGTCGAACCAGCCCTGGTGAAAGCGGTGATCCACGCCGAATCCCTGTTCGACCGCACCGCCGTGTCGCGGGTCGGCGCCCAGGGTCTGATGCAGCTGATGCCGCGCACCGCCCGCTACCTGGAAGTGGCCGACCCGTTCGACGCCAGCGCCAACATCCACGGCGGCACCCGTTTCCTCGCCTACCTGCAGAACAAATTCAGCACCCTGGACCAGGTCCTAGCGGCCTACAACGCCGGCGAAGGCAACGTGCGGCGTTACGGCGGCATCCCGCCGTTTCCGGAAACCCAGGCCTACGTGAAAAAGGTCAAACAGCTGCGGCTGCGCTACCAGCTGCAACTGGCCAAGGGAGACGCGGTCGCCAGCCGCTAAAGGTCGCTGACCCCGATCCAGGGGCCGTCGTAATCAATCCGGTAGCGTTTCAGGCAATAGCCCTGGGCGCCGCGGCACTGACCGCTGCTCAGGGAAAACTCCAGCCCGTGCCCGGGACAGCGCAGCACCTCGCCGCGCACCGAGGCCCTCTCCAGGGGAAACTCCCCGTGCGGGCAGCGGCGCTGCACCAGCCAGGTGGCGCCGTCCTCATGAATCAGCAGTAACTCCTCGCGGCCGATTTGCACCGGCAGCCGCAGCCCGTCGTACAGATCCAGCGTGCGGATAAGGCGATGGAACATTCCGCGCTCTCCTCCCCCTGCGATGCCGCCAACCTTAGCATGCGATTGCCGGATCGTCCCGGGCCGGGGTGTCGGACTGTGGGAGCGGGCCCCGCCCGCGAAAGGGTGGCTTTAGCCACCCGGCAGGATTCCAGAGGCCTTTTGTGTTCCGGTGTCCGGCGCTCCGTATCCGAGACGCGGGGCAATGGTGGTGCCTTCCGGGACCGCTCAAGCCATCCCTGGCCGCTGTTAGTTTGGCCATCCCTGGCCAAACAGCTCCCTCCAGGCACCACCATTGCCCCGCTCACTTTGCAGCGGCACCGCCACGGGTCCCAAAACCGCCCGAACCATTCTAAGAAGCTCGGTTTGTGGGAGCTTGCCTTGCAAGCGAAAGGCCGGCAAAGCCGGCCGGCAGGATTCCAGAGACGCTGTTGGTGCTGCCGTTAGAAGAGCCTCTGGCATCCTGCCGGGAGCTTCGCTCCCTTTCGCGGGCATGGCCCGCTCCCACAAGGCTTAATCCCACACCCCCCAGCTTCGTAGAAAGGTTCGGCGCCGGCGATAACCCGGAACACCGGAATCTCACTCCGGAGCGGGTCTGTGTTATGCCCTTCCGGGACCCTGGAGGACAGGACGTCCGACAGGGAGCGTACAGGGACGTATTCACAG
>NZ_CAXPXK010000042.1:0-27039 GCF_964221125.1 Alloalcanivorax sp. | reverse complement strand
TACTACGCCATGCTGCGGGCCACCACCATCGACTGGTTCGGCATGTCATCCAAGGCCTGGGGCCTGATCGCCATGGGCGGTGGTATCGTGGTGCTGTTCCTGCTGCCCTGGCTGGACCGTCACCCGGTGAAGTCGATTCGCTACAAAGGCTGGCTCAGCAAGATCCTGCTGCTCGTGTTCGCCGCCGACTTCGTGATGCTCGGTTATCTCGGCACCCAGCCCGCATCGGGCCTGGCCAAGACCCTGGCGCAGATCGGCACGGTGTACTACTTCGCCTTCTTCTTTATCGGGCTGCCGCTGGCGCACCGATTCGAGAAAGCCAAGCCGGTTCCTGAACGCGTAACGGGGGGTCACTGATGAGAAAGCTAGTCGCGGTAATGCTTTTCAGCTGCCTGCCGGTGATGGCGCTCGCCGCCGGCGGCGGCAACAATGAATACGTGGTGGACGCACCGGTGAACCTGCAGGACAAGGTGAGCCTGCAGAACGGTGCCAAGTTGTTCGTCAACTACTGCATGGGCTGCCACAGCATGGAGTACCTGCGCTACGGGCGCATGGCGGAAGATCTGGGCATCCCCGATGACCTGGTGCTGGAGAACCTGAACTTCACCAGCGACAAGATCGGTGACCCGATGGAAAACGGCATGGTCCAGGAAGACGGCAAGCAGTGGTTCGGCGTGATGCCGCCGGACCTGACCCTGGCCGCCCGTCACCGCTCCGCCGATTGGGTGTATTCTTACCTGATCAACTTCTACAAGGACGAAGAGCGTCCCTTTGGTTACAACAACCATGTGTTCCCCAACGTGGGCATGCCCCACGTGATGGCCGGGATGCAGCAGGAGTTGAGCGAGGAAGAGTTCAAGTCCAATATGGGCGATATCGCCAACTTCATGGCTTACGCGGCGGAGCCGATGGCCCCGACCCGCGAGCGCATCGGCGTTTACGTGCTGGTGTTCCTGGGTATTTTGCTGATTCCGGCATACTTGCTGAAAAAAGAGTACTGGAAAGACGTTCACTAAGCGGGATTTACCGCCCGGAACGCTTTTCAGCGAGCAACAGGGTACCCGCGCGAGCGGCTACCCTGTTTGTGTTATATAGAGACGTAGCGTGGAGATGATTCAACCATGGGTGTGGTGACAAAACGTTCCTCAATGACTTTCTTTTCCTCGCCGAACGATCATTACTGCCATCGCGTGCGGATCGTTCTGGCGGAGAAAGGCGTCACCGTGGATATCGTCGATGTGGACAATGGTGACAAGCCGGAAGATCTGGCCTCACTGAACCCTTACAACGAAGTGCCCACCCTGGTGGACCGGGAACTGACCCTGTATCAATCCACGGTGATCATGGAATACCTGGACGAGCGCTTCCCGCATCCGCCGCTGCTGCCGGTGTACCCGGTGGCCCGGGCGCAGAGCCGCCTGCTGATTCACCGCGTCGAGCGCGACTGGTGCGCCCATGTGGACGCCCTGCTGGCGGGCACCGAAAAGGAAGCGTCACTGACCAAACGCCGCAAGGAACTGCGCGAAGCGATGATCGCCACCGCGCCGATCTTCAGCGAGCTGCCGTTCTTCATGAGCGAAGAATTCACCCTGGTGGACTGCGTGGTGGGTCCGATCCTGTGGCGGTTGCCGGCCCTGGGCATTGAACTGCCGCCCAAGCAGGCCAAGCCGCTGCTGGACTACGCCGAGCGTCTGTTCGACCGCGACGCCTTCCAGGCCAGCCTTTCCGAAGCAGAGCGCGAACTGCGCCAGCTGTAAGCCATGAATGATGACATGACCCCCAATCGCCCGTATCTGATACGGGCGATGCACGAATGGATCTGCGATAACGGCCTGACCACCCATCTGGCGGTGGACGCCCATTTTCCCGGGGCGGAAGTGCCCCAGGAATTCGTGCAGGACGGCCAGATCGTACTCAACATCGCCCCGCGGGCGGTGACCAATTTCGAGGCCAGCAATCAGGAAATCACCTTTTCCGCCCGCTTCGGCGGCGTGCCGCGCACGGTACGCGTGCCGGTGGAAGCGGTGATGGCCGTGTTCGCCCGCGAAAACGGCCAAGGCATGGCCTTCGAGCCCGAGGACCCGCCCCCGGAGCCTACCCCGACGGACCCCAGCGACGACGACAAACCCTCCAAGGGCAGTCACCTGAAAGTCGTGAAGTGATTAATCAATATACTCAATAATCTTAACGATCTTCTGCACACCCCCGACCTCACGGGCCTGCGCCACCACGGCGTCGGCCTCGTCGCGGGTGAGCAGCCCCATCAGATAGACAATACCGCTTACCGTCACCACCTTGGTGCGCATGCCCGGCGCATCGCCGTCCACGAACAGGCGGGTTTTCAGCTTGGTGGTCAGCCAGCCGTCGTTGACCCGGGATAACACCCCGCTGTCGCCGGACAGCTTCAGTTCGTTGTGCACGTGGCGCACGTGACGCACCCGCGCGGCGATGTTTTCCGCCTGCACGCGCAGCTCGTCGCTGGCCACTTCCCCGGCCAGCAGCACATTGCCGTTAAAGCTCACCACCACGATGTGGCTCTGGTCCAGGGCCTCGCTGGCGCGGGCCAGATTGACCTTGATCTTGCGCTCGATATTGCCGTCTTCCACGAACGCGCCGAAGGTGCGCGAGCCGTGGTCCCGGTCGACCGGTTCCTGGGCCATGTTCTTGGTCAGGGCGGCGCAGCCGGACAGGGCGAACAGCATCACAAGCAACGCCGGCAGGGCAGGGTGACGCATCAAGAGCCTCCGAAAAGCTGTTGATCGATAAAGTCGCAAAGCGCATGGATCACCAGCAGATGCACTTCCTGAATGCGCGCGGTGGAAGTGGCCGGGACCCGTACTTCGATATCGCCGGGGCCGTAAAGGTTCACCATTTCGCCGCCTTCCTTGCCGGTCATCGCCACCACCTTCATTTCCCGGTCGTGGGCGGCCTGGATCGCCTGGATCACGTTGGCGGAATTGCCGCTGGTGGAAATCGCCAGCAGCACATCGCCGGGGTTGCCCAGGGCGCGCACCTGCTTGGAAAAGATCTCGTTGTAGCTGTAGTCGTTGGCGATCGAAGTGAGCGTGGAGGAATCGGTGGTCAGCGCCACCGCCGGCAGAGCCGGGCGTTCCATCTCGAAGCGGTTGAGCAGCTCGGAAGAGAAATGCTGCGCATCACCGGCGGAGCCGCCATTGCCGCAACTGAGAATCTTGCCGCCGTTGAGCAGGCATTCCACCATCACCTGGCCGGCGGCGGCGATCACCTCGGGCAGCACTTCGCCGGCCTTGGCCTTGGTTTCCATGCTTTCGGCGAACAACTGTCTGATGCGGTCCACACTCATTACTGGTCTCCGTAAAATGCGTTTTGCACCCAATGATAACGGACTTCGCCGTCGTCATCCGGTTCCAGGCCCAGCACGTCGAAGCGGCAGGGCCGTTGTGCCTGATAAGGGTAGCGGCCCAGATAGTGCCGTGCCGCCAGAATCAGACGGCGTTGCTTGCGCCCGTCCACCGAGGCGAGAGCGCCGCCGTAGCGGCTGTAGGCACGCCAGCGGACCTCCACGAACACCAGCGTCTCGCCGTCGTCCATGATCAGGTCCACCTCGCCCAGGCGGCATTGATAATTGGCGATCACCGGCACCAGGCCGCGCTGTTCCAGCCAGCGTCGTGCCCGGTGCTCAGCCCGCTGGCCGCGTTCCTTGCGCCAGTACATAGAGGCCTCCTTTCCTCTTATTGTGGGAGCGGGCCCAGCCCGCGAAAGGGTGGCTTACAGCCACCCGATCCTAATACTGTGTGCTGTCCACCCGCCCTTCACCGACGCGGGGCACCGGTATCGCCTCACCGTTACGAAACACCGCCCAGTCCGACTCACGCACCAGCCGCGCGCCGTCCAGCCGCAAAGTGCCGGTGACGCCCGGAAGGGTGCTGTCCTGCAGGTTGCGCAGCAGGTACAGCCGCGCCTGAAGCCGGTAGGCGTCCACGCCCATGGCGAACAGCCGCGCGTAGCGTCCGTGGCCGTCCGGCCAGGTTTCCTCGGCCATACGGTGCAGCTTGGTGCCTTCGTAAAGAATCCACGGCATGTCCAGGAAGTAGACGCCGTCCAGGTCCTGGTCGCGGCGCGGCGCCGGGGTGCCGTTATAAAGATGGGAAGTGGCGAACACCGGCAGGTCCCGGGCGTAATGGAAATTCAGCGCCGGTTTAATCTGCCGGCCCTCGTTCGGGTCGGCCACCAGGAACAGGAAATCCAGGCTTTGCGGCCACTCCTCCGGCCGCTCGGAGTCCAGATCCGAGAACGAGGGGTCGCGGCGCAGGTCCTTTTCGGCGCGGGCGGTGTCCAGCAGGCTCTCCACGGTTTCACCGATGGTGTCGTCGGTGAACGAGCTTTCCACCACGATCCGGCCGCCGCCGTCCTGCCAGGCGGCCACGAACGCCTCGGCCACGCGCTGGCCCCAGGCGCTGCGCGGATAGAGCACGCCGGCCAGCCGGTCGCCGGCTTCCAGGCTCTGCCGGGCGATCTGCCGGGCTTCGTCCTCCGGCGCCAGCCCGAACTGGAAGATCGGCGCGTCCTCGCTGTCCTGATCCAGATAGTTCAGCGCCAGCACGGTCACCGGCGGCGTGCCCATGCGGGCCAGCTCGGCCACGTTGTCCTTGGCCA
Source organism: Alloalcanivorax sp. (assembly GCF_964221125.1). Lineage (NCBI taxonomy): Bacteria > Pseudomonadati > Pseudomonadota > Gammaproteobacteria > Oceanospirillales > Alcanivoracaceae > Alloalcanivorax > Alloalcanivorax sp. The sequence continues at coordinate 22,404 of NZ_CAXPXK010000042.1, read as the reverse complement.
GCGGCCCGACCACGAACTGCGCGCCGTCGTCCACCGCCTGCTGGAACACCGAGCGCACGTCCGCGTCGCTGACGTCGTAAAAACGCAGGTCCGGGGTCGGGTTGCCCGCTTCCTCGGCGCTGTAGTAGCCGGTCATCATGCCGTCGCGGATCGCCTCGGCGGCGGGCGCCAGCGGGCCGCTCTCCGGCAGCAGCACGGCGACCCGCTGGGGGCGCTCGCGGGCGGCGCGCTGCAGGGCCCGCACCGTTTCCGGCAACTGGCGGGCGGCCGGATGGTCCGGCCAGTCCTCGCGCCAGCGCGACAGGCGCTGCACCTGGCTGTCGATGTTGGCCTGCGGGTCGCGGTACAGCAGCGCCAGCTCCAGCCAGCCGCGCAGCTCGCCGGAGGTGTCCTCGGCGCGGGCTTCCAGGGTTTCCAGCGGCAAGCGCATCAGCGCTTCCCAGGTCAGCTGGCGGTTGTATTCCTGGTCGTCGTCATTGAGCAGCGGGTCCACCGCCACGCGCTGGCGCAGGCTTTTCATCAACTCGCCGTTGAGCGCCTGGGCGTCGGCGCGCAGCAGGTTCAGCTTGGCGCGGCGCTGGGCGTCGAAGCCGTCGATATCGCTCCGGTAGTCGTCCAGCAACGCCACCGCCCGGTCCGGCTGCTGCTCGGCCATCCAGGACTGGGCGCGCAACTGCAGCCAGCGGAAGCGTTGATCCCGGGACAGGGCGCCGTCGCCCACCTGGTCGAGCAATTCGCCGGCGTCGTCGGCGCGCTCATTGACCAGGTAAGAGCGCGCCCAGGCGAGGGCGGTGTCGGTGCGAACCGGTTCCGCCAGTTCGGCCAGCTGGTCGCTGGCGTTACCGACCTGTTGCGGCGCATCGCGAAGGGGGGCCGGTTCCTTGGCGGTCGAGCCGTCCGGGCTCGGTAATTGAGAACAGCCGGCAAGGACCAGAACGAGGGCCATTGCGGCCAGGCGGGCCTGTCGTAATTCCATGGCTCTAGGGTAACCCCTTTGCTACTTCGGGAAAGAAGCCGCTATTGTAGGCGTTTTGCAAGTCGCGAATCACCCCCGACGGTCCCTGATTGCGGATCGGATCGGTGGCATGACACAACTCTTTACACCCAATCAGGAAAACGCCCCCCATGAGCGGCTCTTTGTATGTGGTCAGCACACCGATCGGTAACCTGGACGACCTGTCCCGTCGCGCTCTCGAGGTGCTCGGCCAGGTGGACTGGGTGGCCGCCGAGGACACCCGGCACAGCCAGACCCTGCTCAACCATCTGGGCATCAAGGCCCGTCTGATCAGCTGCCACGACCACAACGAAGCCGAGCGCAGCCCGGAACTGGTGGTGCGCCTGCGCGACGGCGAAAGCGGCGCGCTGATCAGCGACGCCGGCACGCCACTGGTCAGCGACCCGGGTTACCGGCTGGTGCGCGCCTGCCAGGACGCCGGCGTGGCCGTGGTGCCGGTGCCCGGTGCGTCCGCGCTGCTGGCGGCACTGGCGGTGTCCGGCCAGCCCAGCGATCGCTTTCTGTTCGAAGGCTTCGTGCCGTCCAAGGGCGCCGCCCGCGAAAACGCCCTGCGCCGCCTGGCGGGCCTGGACGTCACCAGCGTGATCTTCGAGGCCCCGCACCGGGTGGTGTCGCTACTGGAGAGCCTGGCCGGTCTGGTCGACGCCGACCGCGAACTGACCCTCTGCCGGGAACTCACCAAACGCTTCGAGACCGTGCGCCGAGGCCCGGTGGCAGAACTGCTCGAGTGGGTGCGCGGCGACAAGGACCAGCGCCGCGGCGAACTGGTGCTGGTGCTGTCCCCCGCCGCCCGCGGCGAACAGCTCAGCGAACAGGACCGCGCCCTCGCCAAGGCCCTGCTGGCGGAACTGCCGGTGTCGCGGGCGGCGCGGGTGCTCGCCGCCCACACCGGGTTGAAGCGGCAGGAGCTCTACAACTACCTGGAAGGAGTTAATAGTTAACAGTGAATAGTTAACAGTGAATAGTTAACAGTGAATAGTTAATAGCGAAAACAGTGCGCTCCGCGCTAGTTGCGTATTAGCATCGAAGGTTTGCGCTCACGCAATGAGCGCGGGCACGGCCTCCACGACACCCCGGCCCACCCGCGAACTCTTCACTATTAACTGTTCACTATTCACTGTCTCCGCTAGAATCCGCCCCGGGTCGGTCAGGCAGCCGCTGGCGGTGCAAGCCGCTGGAGGAAAGTCCGGGCTCCATAGGGCAGGGTGCCAGGTAACGCCTGGGGGCCGCGCTGGTGACGGCGCGGTTACGGAAAGTGCCGCAGAAAAGGTACCGCCCGGCGGCTTTCGAGCCACCGGGTAAGGGTGAAAAGGTGCGGTAAGAGCGCACCGCGCCGCTGGCAACAGCGGTGGCAGGGTAAACCCCACCCGGAGCAAGACCAAATAGGGACCCATGGGCGTGGCCCGCGCCGGGTCCGGGTAGGTCGCTTGAGGCCCGTGGCGACGCGGGTCCCAGATGAATGGCTGTCCACGACAGAACCCGGCTTATCGACCGATCCACCTTATTCGAAGCGACAGCCCGCTCCCGGTGGGAGCGGGCCAGTTGACCGCCATCAGTGGGCTGCGGCGAGAGTCAGCACTCACCCTGGATATGGCATTCCCCTCATTTATTGCGCCCTATTTATTCCAAAATAGTCTAACTCTTAAAGTGATTCCTTAGCTGCGCCCCGCAGCGCCCTGATTACGTTGACAACTCCTCTTCCCCCGCCTTGCTCACCCCCAGTGTGACGCAGCTAACAAACTGATTTGCAAAGACTTTCTTTTACATTGGCCGGTTTCGCCGAGCTTGACTTGGTAATTCCCGTGGACCTAGAGTGTCGCATTGTGGTGGAAAGTGGGATGAAGTGGGAAAAATCCTCCATCCCGCCGCCAGAAACGCACAAAGTGGGACGGATCCCAACGCAAGGGGAAGGCCAGTGTTCAACGGGCGTACGGCGCTCAATTTAGATGCCAAGGGTCGGCTTACCGTGCCGACCCGCTACCGCGAGTCGCTGAACAGCGCTTGCGGCGGTCGCCTTGTGCTCACTCAACACCCCTACGACGCCTGCCTGGTGATGTACCCCTTCCCCGAGTGGCGTGATATCGCCCGCCAGGTGGCGTCGCAAAGCGATTCCCACGCCCAGGTGCGGGCGCTCAAGCGCCGCTTCCTGGGTCAGGCCGTGGAAATGGAGATGGACGGCAATGGCCGGCTGCTGGTGCCGCCGGAGTTGCGGTCCGTGGTGGGCCTGGAAAAACACGCCATGCTGGTGGGTTTGATGCACCGGTTCGAAATCTGGGCCGAGGAAACCTGGAATCAGTTGGAACAACAGGATCTGGATCAGGACGCCATGCCCGAGAGTGTGCAGTCCCTCTCGTTCTGAATTTGGCAGCGAACAAGCGAGGGCAACCGGCCATGGCGAACAGCGACAACAGGCAGTACGAACACCAGCCGGTAATGCTGGAGGAGGTACTGGAAATGTGGCCCACCCGAACCGACGGCCTGTACGTGGACGGCACCTTTGGCCGCGGCGGTCACAGCCGCGCGCTGCTGGCCCGGCTGGACGCCGGCGCCCGTCTGGTCGGTGTGGACCGCGATCCCGAGGCGGTGCTGGAAGGCGAGAAGCTGGCCCTGGAAGACGCCCGCTTCCGGATTCGCCGCGCCCGCTTTGATTGCCTGCCGGAACTGGTGGCGGAAGAACAGCGGGCCATCGACGGCCTGCTGCTGGATCTGGGCGTGTCCTCGCCGCAACTCGACGACGCCGAGCGCGGCTTCAGTTTCCTGCGCGACGGCCCGCTGGACATGCGCATGGACCCGGACAGCGGCGAAAGCGTCGCCGACTGGCTGGCGCGGGCCGGCGAGAAGCAGATCGCCGACGTGCTCTACCAGTACGGCGATGAGCGCAAATCACGACGCATCGCCCGGGCGATCTGCGAGCGCCGCGAGCAGCAGCCGATCCGCACCACGGCGCAGCTGGCCAGCCTGATTCAATCGGTGATGGGACGCGGCGAGCCGGGCAAGCACCCGGCGACGCGCAGCTTCCAGGCCCTGCGAATACACATAAATGGGGAACTGGACGCGTTGCGGAACACGCTGGACCAGGCCCTGGAGACGCTCGCCATCGGCGGGCGTCTTGTCGTTATCAGCTTCCATTCCCTGGAAGACCGGGTGGTGAAGCGGTTTATCCGCGATCACTCCGGCCAGGCGCCGAAAGGCCGGGGCGGGTTGCCGATGATGGACGAACCGCCGGAGCGGCTGAAGCCGCTGGGCAAGGCCCGCTACGCCGGCAAGGACGAACTGCGCGTCAACGTGCGCAGCCGCAGCGCGGTGCTGCGGGTGGCGGAGAAAGTGGCGTGAGCGCGGCCCGCGGCCAGGCCACGGGCTCGGTGCTCGCCGCCGGCTGGTTGCCGCCGCTGTTGCTGGTGCTGGTGGTGGTGTCCGCGGTGGGCGTGGCCTACAGCGTGCACGAATCGCGCCGCCTCACCGACCGCGCCCAGCAGGCGCAGCGGCAACAGGCGCAGCTGGAAACCCGCTGGGGCCAGCTGCTGCTGGAACACAGCACCTGGGGCAGTTACGCCCGGGTGGAGCGCCTGGCTCGCGAAGAGCTGGGCATGAAGTTACCGACAACCGATGAGCGAGTGTTGATACGGCCATGAAAGGCGCCCGTAGAACCACACCCAAGGCAACGCGCAAAACCGCCACTAAGGCGGCGGCGCGCCAGGCCAACAGCTCCCTGCGCTGGCGTTTCATGCTGGTGTTCTGGGCCGGCTGTGCCTGTGTTCTGGTGGGGCGCGCGGTGCAGTTGCAGGTGGTACAGCACGACTTCCTGGCCAACCAGGGCGACATTCGCAACCTGCGCGTGGAGCCGGTGGCGGCCCACCGTGGCGTGATTCAGGACCGCGCCGGTCGGCCGCTGGCGGTGAGCACCCCGGTCACCACCCTGTGGGCCAACCCCGGCGAAGCCCTGGAGCACCAGGAGCAGTGGGCGCGCCTGGGCAACAACCCGATTATCGACAGCCGCGCCTTCGCCAGCCGGGTTAATAGCCACAAGGGCAAGGAATTCATCTACCTGGCCCGCGGCCTGGCGCCGGAACAGGCGCAGACGGTGCTCGCCAAACAGGTGCCCGGCATCCACCCGCTCACCGAGTACCGCCGTTACTACCCGGCCGGCGAAGTGACCAGCCATCTGGTCGGCTTCACCGACATCGACGAGCGCGGCCAGGAAGGCGTGGAGCTGGCCTTCGAAGAGCGCCTGTCCGGCGAGCCGGGCCGCAAGAAAGTGGTCCGCGACCTGCTCGGCCGCGTGATCCAGGACATCGAAGTGCTGGAACCGGCGGCGCCCGGCCAGGACATCACCCTGAGCCTGGACCTGCGCCTGCAGTACCTGGCCTACAAAGAACTGCTGTCCGCCACCCGCCGCTTCAAGGCCCGGGGCGGCTCCGCCGTGGTGCTCGACATCAAGACCGGCGAAGTGCTGGCGATGGTCAACCAGCCCGCCTACAACCCCAACAACCGGGGCAACCTGGACACCGCCAGCCTGCGCAACCGGGCGGTCACCGACCTGTTCGAGCCGGGCTCCACGATCAAGCCGTTCACCGTCGCCGCCGCCATGGAGCAGGGCCTGGTCACGCCCACCACGGCGATCAACACCCACCCCGGCTATCTGCGCGTGGGCAGCAAGACCATCCGTGACCACCGCGATTACGGCGTCATCGACGTCACCACCGTGCTCACCAAGAGCTCCAACGTGGGCGTCAGCAAGCTGGCGCTGTCCATGGATGCCATGGTGCTGCCCGGCTACCTGGAGCGCTTCGGCTTCGGCCAGCGCACCGGCATCGACTACCCCGGCGAGAGCGACGGCATGCTGCCGCTGCGCGCCCGCTGGCGGGACGTGGAGCGCGCCGCGCTGTCCTACGGCTACGGCGTCAGCACCACCGCGCTGCAGTTGGCCCAGGCCTACGCGATCCTCGCCAACGACGGCCGCCGGGTGCCGCTATCCCTGCTCAAGGTGGACCAGCCGCCCGAGGGCGAGCAGGTGATCGCGCCGGCCAGCGCCCAGTCCATCGTGCGCATGCTGGAAACCGTGGTCAGCATCGAGGGCACCGCCAGCCGCGCGCAGATTTCCGGTTACCAGGTGGCCGGCAAAACCGGCACCGTGCACAAGGTCACCGCCAACGGCTACGCCGACGACCGCTACATCGGCCTGTTCGCCGGCATCGCCCCGGCCTCCAACCCGCGGGTGGCCGCGGTGGTGGTGATCGACGACCCGCGCGGCGAATCCTATTACGGCGGCCTGGTGGCCGCGCCGGTGTTCTCCGCCATCGTCGGCGGCGTTCTTCGCACCCTGCACGTGCCGCCGGACAAGACCGACGGCCTGATCGCCGGCAAACTGGACGGGGAGGACGCCACATGATCGCACTGCGGCATCTGCTCCCCGACCAGCCGCTGCCGGAACGGCTGCGCGACCTGACCATCAAGGCGCTGCGCCTGGATAGCCGCGCGGTGACCCCCGGTGACCTGTTCCTGGCGGTGCCCGGCCACAACGCGGACGGCCGCCAGTTCATCGACGCGGCGGTCCGCGCCGGCGCCACCGTGGTGGTGGAAGAGGGCGACGCCTTCGCCGTGCATCCGCACGACGGCGCGGTGCGCATCACCGTGCCGGAACTGCGCCGCCAGGTCGGCGTGCTGGCGGCGCGCTACTTCGGCGAGCCCGGACGCCGCCTGAAGGTGATCGGCGTCACCGGCACCAACGGCAAAACCAGCATCACCTGGTTCCTGCGTGACGCGCTCAACGCCCTGGGCCACGCCTGCGGGCTGATCGGCACCCTGGGCGTCGGCCTCAAGGGCCAGGAGGACAGCACCGGCCACACCACGCCGGACCCGATTACCCTGCAGAAAGCGCTGCTCGACCTGTGCGACGCCGGCGCCGACAGCGTCGCCATGGAAGTGTCGTCCCACGCCCTCGACCAGCACCGCCTGGGCAGCACCCCGGTGCGCATCGCGGTGTTCAGCAACCTGAGCCGCGATCACCTGGACTACCACGGCGACATGGACGCCTATCTGCTCGCCAAGGTGGCGCTGTTCACCCGCCCGGAGCTCCAGGAAGCGGTGATCAACAGCGACGACGACGCCGCCCCGGTGCTGCTCGGCCGGCTCAACGACGGCGTGCGCTGCATCACCTACGGCGCCCAGGCCGGCGCCACCGTGCGCTGCGTGGCCTGGCAGCCGCACCCGGACGGCATGGACCTGCGGCTCACCGTGGGCGGCGAAGCCCTGAACGTGACCCTGCCGCTGTTCGGCGCCTTTAACCTCAGCAATGTGATGGCGGTGGCCGGGGCGTTGCACGGCAGCGGCGTCGAGCCCCGCGCGCTGGCGGACGCCCTCGCCGCCATTACCCCGGTGCCGGGCCGCATGGAGCCGATCCGCGAAGCGGGCAAACCCACCGTCATCGTCGATTACGCGCACACCCCGGACGGCCTGGAAAAAGCCCTGGCGGCGGCCCGCGAGCACTTCCCCGGCCGTCTGCACTGCGTGGTCGGCTGCGGCGGCGACCGGGACACCGGCAAACGCCCGCTGATGGCCGCCGCCGCCGAGCGCGGCGCCGACCGGGTGCTGTTCACCAGCGACAACCCGCGCGGCGAGAACCCGGACGCGATCATTGAACAGATGCGCGCCGGTCTCGACCGCCCCGGCGCCGTGCAGGTGGAAACCGACCGCCGCCGCGCCGTGGCGCTGGCGGTGTCCCAGGCCGGCGCCGACGATGTGGTGCTGGTGGCCGGCAAAGGCCATGAGGACTATCAGGAGGTGGCCGGTGAGCGCCACCCCATGGACGACCGCGACCTGGCCCGCGAGGCCCTGGCCGCGTGGCAGGCGCCGGCCGCCCCGGCAGGGGGGATCGCATGATGCGCCTGTCCCAGATCCGTGACTGGACCGCCGGCGAGATGCGCGGCGAAGACCGCACCCTGAGCGCGGTCAGCACCGACACCCGCACGCTGGGCCCGGACAGCCTGTTCGTGGCGCTGCGCGGCGAGCGTTTTGACGGCCACGCCTTCCTGGCCCAGGCCCGGGACGCCGGCGCGGTGGCGGCCCTGGTGGAAGAGGGCAGTGACACCAGCGTGTTCGACGCGGACGTGCGCGTGGCCGATACCCGCCAGGGTCTGGGCCGCCTGGCCGCCGGCTACGCCGCCCAGTTCCCGGTGCCGCGCGTGGCGGTCACCGGCAACGCCGGCAAGACCACCGTTAAAGAAATGATCGCCATCCTGCTGGGCGAGGGCACCCTGGCCACCCACGGCAACCTCAACAACGACATCGGCGTGCCGCTCACGCTGCTGCGTCTGAACGCCGAGCACCGCCAGGCGGTGATCGAGCTGGGCGCCAACGCCCCCGGCGAAATCGCCTGGACCAGCGGCCTGGTGAAGCCCGACGTGGCGCTGATCACCAACGTCACCGGCGCCCACCTGGAAGGCTTCGGTTCCATGGACGGCATCGCCCGCGCCAAGGCGGAAATCTTCACCGGCTGCGCCGCCGGGGCCACCGCCGTGATCAACGGCGACGACAACTACGCGGCCTTCTTCACCGACCAGGCCCGCGCCGCCGGTTTGAACATCGTCACCGTGGGCCGTGAGCAGGGCGACCTGCACGCCGACGCGGTGCGCCTGGACGACCACGGCTGCGACTTCGTGCTGCAGCCCCTGGGCCTGACCCTGCGCCTGCCGCTGGTGGGTGCCCATCAGATCAGCAACGCGCTGATGGCGCTGGGCGCGGTGCAGGCGCTGGGCGTCGACCTGGCGGAACGGGCGCCGCGCCTGGAACAGCTCAAGCCGGTCCCGGGACGCATGAACGTGATCGACTGCCAGGGCGGCATCCTGGTGGACGACACCTATAACGCCAACCCCGGCTCGGTACGGGCGGCCATCGCCTGGCTGGCCGGGCGGCCGTCACCGCGCACTCTGGTGCTGGGCGCCATGGGGGAACTGGGCCCCAGCGCCGAGACGCTGGTGACTGAATTGGGCGCCAACGCCCGGGCCGCCGGCATCGACACGCTGATCACCCTGCCCGGCGCCGAAGCGGCCGCCCGCGGCTTCGGTGACGGCGCCGAGCCGGTGGAACATTTCGACCAGGCCGCCGAGCGCGCAGCGGGAACGCTGGCCCAGGGCGGCACGGTATTGGTCAAGGGGTCGCGCAGTGCCCGCATGGAGCAAGTGGTGCAACGGCTTACCGATAAGGGGAGGGGGCACTGATGTTGCTTTGGCTGGCGGAACAACTGGGCGAGTTCTATACCGGTTTCCTGGTGGTTCAATACATTACCTTGCGCGCCATTCTGGCGGTGCTGACGGCGCTGTTCCTGGCGTTCTGGATCGGTCCGATCATGATCCGCAAGCTGCAGGAAAAGCAGGTCGGTCAGGCGATCCGCGATGACGGGCCCAAGAGCCATCTCAGCAAGGCCGGCACCCCGACCATGGGCGGCGGCCTGATTCTGATCTCGATCGCCATTTCCACCCTGCTGTGGGCGGATCTCAGCAACCGCTTCGTGTGGATCACCCTGGGCGTGCTGGTGGTGTTCGGCGCCGTGGGCTGGGTCGACGACTGGCGCAAAGTGATCGAAAAGAACCCGCGCGGCCTGCCGGCGCGCTGGAAATATTTCTGGCAGTCCGTGGGCGCGCTCGGCGCCGGCCTGGCCCTGTTCTGGACCGCGCAGAGCCCGCAGGAAACGCAACTGATCGTGCCGTTCTTCAAGACCGTGGCGATCAACATGGGCTGGTTCTATGTGGTGCTGACCTATTTCGTGATCAACGGCACCTCCAACGCGGTCAACCTGACCGACGGCCTGGACGGCCTGGCGATCATGCCCACCGTGCTGGTGGCGGCGGCGCTGGGCATCTTCGCCTACGCCAGCGGCCACGCGGAGTTCGCCACCTATCTGCAGATTCCCTACATCGCCGGCGCCGGCGAGCTGGTGGTGATCGTCGCCGGTCTGTGCGGCGCCGGGCTGGGCTTTTTGTGGTTCAACGCCTACCCGGCGCAGGTGTTCATGGGCGACGTGGGCGCGCTGGCGCTGGGCGCGGTGCTCGGCGTGATGGCGGTGATCGTCCGCCAGGAAATCGTGCTGTTCATCATGGGCGGTGTGTTCGTCATGGAGACGGTGTCGGTGATGCTGCAGGTGGCTTCGTTCAAACTCACCGGCCGGCGCATTTTCCGCATGGCGCCGATCCATCACCACTTCGAACTCAAGGGCTGGCCGGAACCGAAGATCATCGTGCGGTTCTGGATCATTACCGTAATTCTCGTACTGGTGGGTCTCGCGACCCTGAAGATTCGCTGAGGGATGCGTAAATAATGGCGAAAGACGCGTTCGATCTGGTTATTGGCCTGGGTGTTTCCGGCCGCTCCGTGATCCGCTACCTGGCGGATCAGGGTATGCCGGTGCGCGCCCTGGATACCCGCGAAGCGCCCGCGGGTCTGGACGAACTGCGTCAGCAGCATCCCAAGCTCAAGATTCACACCGGCGGCTTCAAGGCGTCGTGGATGAAGCGGGCCCAGCGCCTTATCGTCAGCCCCGGCGTGGCCGTGTCGACCCCGGCCATCGCCGAGCAGATCGCCGAGGGCAAGGAAGTGATCGGCGACATCGAGCTGTTCGCCCGCGCCGCCAGCCGCCCGCTGGTGGGCATCACCGGTTCCAACGCCAAGAGCACCGTGGTCACCCTGCTCGGCGAAGTGGCGCGCGCCTGCGACGCCAAGCCGGGCGTGGGCGGCAACCTGGGCGTGCCGGCGCTGGATCTGCTGCGCGAGGAAGCGGAGCTGTACGTGCTGGAGCTGTCCAGCTTCCAGCTGGAAACCACCTACAGCCTCAACGCCCAGGTCGCTTCGATTCTCAATCTGTCCCAGGACCACCTGGACCGCTACGGCAAGTTCAGCGACTACCTGGCCGCCAAGCAGCGCATCTACGACGGCTGCCAGGTGGCGGTGTGGAACCGCGACGATCTGGCCACCCGTCCGCAGACCCAGGTGCCCCGGGAAATCACCTTCGGCAGCCACCCGGAAGCGCACTACCAGCTGGATACCGACAAGCAGATGCTCTGCCACCAGGGCGAGACCCTGCTGCACGTGGACGAGCTGGCGCTCACCGGCCACCACAACGCCATGAACGTGCTGGCGGTGCTGGCCATGGCCGACGCCCTGGGCTTCGACCGCGCCACCACCCTGGCCACGGTGAAACGGTTCAAGGGCCTGCCGCACCGCTGCCAGCTGGTGGCGGAGGACGCCCGCATCCGCTGGATCAACGATTCCAAGGCCACCAACGTGGGCGCCACGCTGGCGGCGCTCACCGGTATCGGTGAAGCCATCGAAGGCCGCGTGATCCTGATCGCCGGCGGCCAGGGTAAGGGCCAGGACTTCTCGCCGCTGGGCGAGCCGGCGCGCCAGTATCTGCGCGCCGCCCTGGTGCTCGGCCAGGACGCGGACAAAGTGGCCGACGGCCTGTCCGGCGTGCCCTGCGAACGGGTCGCGGACATGGCGGCGGCGGTCAAGCGCGCCGCGCAACTGGCCCAGCCCGGCGACGCCGTGCTGCTGTCGCCGGCGTGCGCCTCGTTCGACATGTACGACAGCTACGTGGCCCGTGGCGACGACTTCTCCGCCCGCGCCCGGGAGGTGGCCCATGGCTAGCGCCCTGGTGGACGTACGCGATCCGGGCCTCGACCGCCCGCTGCTGTGGATCGTGGCGCTGCTGGCCCTGGCCGGGCTGGTGATCGTCACCTCCGCGTCGCTGCAGATCGCCGAAACCCGCCTGGACAGCCCCTTCCACTACGGCCTGCGCCACGGCATCTACCTGCTCGCCAGCGTCGGCCTGGGCGTGTTCGTGTACTGCTGCGTGCCGCTCACCCTGCTGGAAAAGCTGCGCTTCGCCATGCTGCCGGTGGCGCTGGTGGCGCTGGTGATGGTGTTCATCCCCGGCCTCGGCCGGGAAGTGAACGGCTCCACCCGCTGGATCGCGCTGCCGGGCCTGACCATCCAGGCCTCGGAAATCGTCAAGCTGTGCTTCGTGCTCTACCTGGCCGGCTACATCGCCCAGCACAAGGCGGCCCTGGAAAGCGGCTGGAAGGCCTTCCTGCTGCCGCTGGGCGTGCTCGCCGCGCTCACCTTCATGCTGCTGCTGCAGCCGGACTTCGGCGCCGTGGTGGTGTTGGGCATCGCCGCCATGGGCATGCTGTTCCTGGCCGGCGTGCCGACCCTGCGCTTCCTGATCATCGGCCTCGCCGTGGTGGCCCTGGGCGCCGTGGTGGCGCTGGCGGAGCCCTACCGGGTGGCGCGCCTGATGAGCTTCACCGACCCCTGGGCGGACCAGTACGGCGCCGGCTACCAGCTTACCCAGAGCCTGATCGCCTTCGGGCGCGGCCACTGGCTGGGCGTGGGCCTGGGCAACAGCGTGCAGAAGCTGTTCTACCTGCCCGAAGCGCATACCGATTTCGTGTTCGCGGTGCTCGCCGAGGAGTGGGGCCTGATCGGCACCCTGGCGATGATCGTCGGCTTCGCGGTGCTCGGCTGGCGTCTGTTCGTGATCGGCCGCGGCCTGGAGCAGCGCGGCTTTCTGTACCACGCCTATCTGGTGTACGGCACCGCGCTGGTGCTGTGCGCCCAGGCGTTCATCAATGTGGGTGTGAACATGGGTGTGTTGCCCACCAAGGGACTGACGCTGCCGTTCGTAAGTTACGGCGGCTCCTCGCTGCTGATCTGTTCGGTGATGATCGCGCTGGTACTGCGCGCCAGCACCGAGCAATCGCGGCTGCAGGCACGCGGGAGGAGCAAACGATGAGCGCCACGGTATTGATCATGGCCGGCGGCACCGGCGGCCACGTGTTCCCCGCCCTGGCGGTGGCCCGGCAACTGCAGGACGCCGGCTACCGGGTGCTGTGGCTGGGCGCCGAAGGCGGCATGGAAACCCGGCTGGTGGAGCGCCACGGCTTTGAGATCGTCAGCCTGGCCGTCGGGCGCCTGCGCGGCGGCGGCGTCAAACGCAAGCTGCTCGGGCCGCTGCAGCTGCTGCGCGCAATGTGGCAGGCCTGCGCCGTGATTCGCCGTGAGCGCCCGGTGCTGGCGGTGGGCTTCGGTGGCTTTGTCAGCGCCCCCGGCGGCCTGGCCGCCAAACTCTGCCGCGTGCCGCTGGTGATCCACGAGCAGAACGCCGCCCCCGGGCTCACCAACCGCATGCTGTCGCGCTTCGCCAACGAAACCCTGGAAGGCTTCGAAGGCGCGCTGCCCGGCGGTGTCTGGGTGGGCAACCCGGTGCGCCGCGAGATCGCCGAGCTGCCCGACCCGGCGGAACGCTACGGCGTGCGCCAGGGCCCGCTGCACATTCTGGTGCTGGGCGGCAGCCAGGGCGCGCTGGCCTTGAACCAGGACCTGCCGGAGCTGCTGCTGGCGTCCCTGGGCGCCCATCTGCAGGTGCGCCACCAGTGCGGCGCCGGCCGCACCGGCGAAGCGGAGCCGGTCTACAAGGCCCTTGGCCTGGACGCCCAGGTCAGTGAATTTATCGATGACATGGCCGAGGCCTACGCCTGGGCGGATCTGGTGGTGTGCCGCGCCGGCGCCCTGACCGTGGCGGAAGTGGCCGCCGCCGGGGTGGCCGCGCTGTTCGTGCCGCTGCCCAGCGCGGTGGACGACCACCAGACCCTGAACGCCCGCTGGCTGGTGGATCGCGGCGCCGCCCTGATGCTGCCGCAGGCGGAAATGAACGCCGGCGCCCTGGCGCGCAGCCTGGCCGGAATGATGGAACGGGACGCCCTGGCGCAGATCGCCGGGCGTGCCCGCCAGCTGGCGGTGCCCGACAGTGCCGCCCGGGTGGCGAAACTATGCGAGGAGGTCGCCCATGGCGATTAAACATACCGTGCCTGAAATGCGGCGGATTCGCGGTATCCACTTCGTGGGTATCGGCGGCGCCGGCATGTGCGGGATCGCCGAAGTCCTGGCCAACCAGGGCTACGCCATCAGTGGCAGTGACATCAAGGAATCGCCGGTGGTGGACCACCTGCGGTCCCTGGGCGCGCGGGTGGAAATCGGCCACCGGGCCGAGAACATCGGCGACGCCGACGTGGTGGTGACCTCCTCGGCGGTCAACACCGAAAACCTGGAAGTGGCCGAAGCCCACGCCCGCCGGGTGCCGGTGGTGCCGCGCGCGGAAATGCTCGCCGAGCTGATGCGCTTCCGCCACGGCATCGCCGTGGCCGGCACCCACGGCAAGACCACCACCACCTCCATGGTGGCGGCGATTCTCGGCGAAGCCGGGCTGGATCCCACGTTCGTGATCGGCGGCCGCCTGAACAGCGCCGGCACCAACGCGCGCCTCGGCCAGAGCCGCTATCTGGTGGCCGAAGCGGACGAGTCCGACGCCAGCTTCCTGCACCTGCAGCCGATGAGCGCCATCGTCACCAATATCGACGCCGACCACATGCACACCTACGGCGGTGACTTCGCGCGGCTGGAAAACACCTTTATCGAGTTCCTGCACAACCTGCCGTTCTACGGCGTGGCGGTGCTGTGCGTGGACGACCCGGTGGTGCGCAAACTGCTGCCCCGGGTCAACCGCCAGGTGATCCGCTACGGCTTCAGCGACGACGCCGACCTGCGCGCCGAGAACGTGCGCCAGACCGGCATGAGCACCGCCTTCCGGGTGGTGCGCACCGAAGGCGAGCCCTTGGAGATCACCCTCAACATGCCGGGCCGCCATAACGTGCTGAACGCCCTGGCGGCGATCGCCGTGGCCGCCGACGAAGGCGCCGACGACGAGGCCATCGTGCGCGGCCTGAACGGCTTCACCGGGGTCGGCCGCCGCTTCGACGTGCTCGGCGAGTACCCCTGCGCCGACGGCGGCAGCGCCACCCTGGTGGACGACTACGGCCACCATCCCCGCGAAGTGGCCGCCACCATCGCGGCGATCCGCGACGGCTGGCCCGGCCGCCGGCTGGTGATGCTGTTCCAGCCGCACCGCTACACCCGCACCCGCGATCTTTATGAAGATTTCGTGGACGTGCTCGGCGGTGTCGATCAACTGCTGATGCTGGAAGTCTACAGCGCCGGCGAAGACGCCATCCCCGGCGCCGACACCCGCGCCCTGATGCGCAGCCTGCGCCAGCGCGCCCGGGTGGAGCCGGTGTTCGTGGACGACCCGGCCAAGCTGCCCGAACTGCTCGCCAATGTGCTGCAGGGCGGCGATCTGCTGGTTACCCAGGGCGCCGGCAACGTGGGCGGTATCGCCCGCGAACTGGCGGCGCGCATCGAACCCACCGACGGCCACGGAGGCGCCCATGGTCGATAGCGGCAAGGCGCCCGGCATGGCGCTGACCAGCGAAATGAAGCAGCGCCTGGCCCGCATCGGCCGGGTGGCGGTGCTGGCCGGCGGCGATTCCGCGGAGCGCTCCGTGTCCCTGAAGAGCGGCGCGGCGGTGCACCAGGCGCTGCGTCAGCTGGGCCTGATCGCCGAGCTGGTGGACCCGGCGGAGCGCGGCGTGGATACCCTGAAAGGCTTCGACGTGGCCTTTATCGCCCTGCACGGGCGGGGCGGCGAAGACGGCGTGATCCAGGGGCTGCTGGAGCATCTGAAACTGCCGTACACCGGCTCCGGCGTGATGGCGTCCGCCATCGGCATGGACAAGGTGCGCACCAAACAACTGTGGAAGGGCGCCGGCCTACCCACGCCGCCGTTCTACGTGGCCGGCCTGGACGACCGTGATATCGGCTTCCCGCTGATGGTGAAGCCGTCCCACGAGGGCTCCTCCATCGGCATGGCCAAGGTGGACAGCGCGGCGGAACTGAACAAAGCCCTGGAAGACGCCCGCGCCTACGACAGCGACGTGCTGGTGGAAGCCTGGGTGCGCGGCCCGGAGTACACCGTGGCGATCGTCGATGGCCGCGCTCTGCCGTCGATCCGCCTGAAGACGCCCAACGCGTTCTATGACTTCGAGGCCAAGTACCAGTCCAACAGCACCGAGTACCTGTGCCCGGCGGGCCTCGACGACGCCGACGAGCAGGCCCTGCGCGCGCTCGCCCTGAAGGCGTTCGAGGCGGTGGGCTGCCAGGGCTGGGGCCGCGTCGACGTGATGCGCGACGAACACGGCGACTGGCAGCTGCTGGAAGTGAACACGGTGCCGGGCATGACCGATCACAGCCTGGTGCCGATGGCCGCCAAGGCCGACGGCGACGATTTCGCCACTCTGGTGGCACGCATTCTGTTGGAAGCGGTGGACCGGTTTCCGCCGCGCAAGGCGAACAAAGCGAGCAAAGGGAGCAAGCCCCGTGGCTAAGGCCAGACGCCAGACACCGGACGCCCGCCGCACACGCGGCGCGTCCCCCAAGGCGAACCGCGCTAAACGGCAGGCGCCCGCCGTGCCGATCCGCGAGCGGTTGGCGGCGGCGTTGCCGGGGGTGCTGGCCGGGCTGGTGGCGATCACCGTGGTGGCCGGCGTGATCTGGCTGCCGCGGGTGCTGGACCAGTACCCGATCCGGCAGGTGGGCGTGGACGGCGTCACCGATGTGCGCCGCCAGCAGCAGGTGCAGACCGCGCTGGCCTCGCTGGTGCGCGACGCCAACTATTTCTCCGTGCCGCTGGAGCAGATCTACCAGCGCGCCCGGAGCCTGAGCTGGGTGTCGGAGGTGTCCGTGCGCCGCCAGTGGCCGGACACGGTGAGCCTGGACGTCACCGAGCGCGAGCCGGTGGCGGTGTGGAACGAGGCGGTGCTGGTGGCCCGCGACGGCGAGCCGTTCAAGGCGCTCAAACAATACGATCTGGCCGGCCTGCCGCGCCTCAACGGCCCCGACCAGCGCCTGGAAGAAGTGATGAGCTTCTACCACAGCATGGGCAAGCTGCTGCGTGACGTGGGCCTGGGCATCGAACGAATGGAAGTGAACGCCCGTCTGACCGCCCGGCTGACTTTGGACAACCAAATGCAGCTGGTGGTGGACCGGGAAAATTACGTGGGCAAGTTACGCCGTTTCACGCGCCTGTATCGCGGTGTACTGAGCACCGACAGCCGTGGCGTGGCGCGGGTCGATTTGCGCTATGCCGATGGCATCGCGGTGACCTGGCGCGACGCGGAAGCGGACAAGAATGCTTAAGCAGAAACAGAGGATGTACCTCTAATGGCGAATGCAGTGGACAACATGATCGTGGGCCTGGACATCGGCACCTCCAAGGTCGTGGCCATCGTCGGCCAGATCACCGAGGAAGGCGTTGTGGAGGTAGTGGGTCTGGGCTCCCAGCCTTCGCGGGGCATGAAGAAGGGCGTGGTGGTGGACATCGAAGCCACCGTGCGCTCGATTCAGCGTGCCGTGGAAGAGGCGGAGCTGATGGCCGGCTGCCAGATCCATTCGGTCTACGCCGGCATCGCCGGTTCCCATGTGCGCAGCCTTAACTCCCACGGCATCGTCGCGATCCGCGACCGGGAAGTGACCCAGGCGGACATCGACCGGGTGATCGACGCCGCCCAGGCGGTGGCGATTCCCGCCGATCAGAAGACCCTGCACGTGCTGCCGCAGGAATACGTGGTCGACAACCAGGAGGGCGTGCGCGAGCCGGTGGGCATGAGCGGCGTGCGGCTGGAAGCCAAGGTGCACCTGGTGACCTGCGCGGTGAACGCCGCCCAGAACATCGAGAAGTGCGTGCGCCGCTGCGGCCTGGAAGTGGAGGACATCATCCTCGAGCAGCTGGCCAGCGCGCACTCGGTGCTCACCGAGGACGAGCGCGAGCTGGGTGTGTGCATCGTCGACATCGGCGGCGGCACCACCGACATCGCCATCTTCACCGAGGGGGCGATCCGCCACACCGCGAACATTCCGATCGCCGGCGACCAGGTCACCAACGACATCGCCATGGCGCTGCGCACGCCCAAGCAGCACGCCGACGAGATCAAGATCAAGTACGCCTGCGCGCTGACCCAGCTGGCCGGCGCCGACGAAACCATCAAGGTGCCCAGCGTCGGCGACCGGCCGCCGCGCACCCTCAGCCGCCAGAACCTGGCCGAGGTGGTGGAGCCGCGCTACGACGAGCTGTTCACCCTGATCCAGGCGGAAATCCGCCGCTCCGGGTTCGAGGACATGATCCCCGGCGGCATCGTGCTCACCGGCGGCTCCTCCAAGATCGAAGGCGCGGCGGAACTGGCCGAGGAAATTTTCCACATGCCTGTGCGCCTGGGCACGCCGCAGGGCGTGGCCGGGCTCACCGATGTGGTGCGCAACCCGATTTATTCCACCTCCGTGGGCCTGCTGCTGTACGGCCAGCGCATGGAGAAGGAAGGACGCAGCCCCCGTGCCCAGGCCGGCGGCGGCGAAGTGAACTGGATGGAACGCTTCAAGAAGTGGTTCCAGGGCAATTTTTAAAGGTTTCAGAAGCGGTCGGATGGTCCGGCCGGTTTTGGGAAAAGCAGTAAACAGGGAAGCATTAACGGGAGATCAACCATGCAATTCAAACTCGAAGATTCCGTACCCCATGGCGCGGTGATCAAAGTAGTGGGCGTCGGTGGCGGCGGTGGCAACGCCGTCGATCATATGGTGCGTTCCAACGTGGAAGGCGTGGATTTCATCTGCGCCAACACGGACGCCCAGGCGCTGCGCAACTCCTCCGCGAAAACCGTGATTCAGCTCGGCAGCCAGGTCACCAAGGGCCTGGGCGCCGGCGCCAACCCGGACATCGGCCGGCAGTCCGCCATGGAAGACCGTGAGCGTATCGCCGAGCTGCTGGAAGGCGCCGACATGGTGTTCGTGACCGCCGGTATGGGCGGCGGCACCGGCACCGGCGCGGCACCGGTGGTGGCCGAAGTGGCCAAGGAGCTGGGCATCCTCACCGTGGCCGTGGTCACCAAGCCGTTCCCGTTCGAGGGCAAGAAGCGCATGCGCTCCGCCCAGGAAGGGATCGAAGCGCTCAAGGAGCACGTGCACTCGCTGATCACCATCCCCAACGAGAAGCTGCAGTCCGTGCTGGGCGGCTCCACCACCCTGCTGGACGCCTTCAAGGCGGCCAACGAAGTGCTGCAGGGCGCGGTGAAGGGCATCGCCGACCTGATCGTCCGTCCCGGCATGATCAACGTCGACTTCGCCGACGTGCGCACCGTGATGAGCGAGATGGGCACCGCGATGATGGGCACCGGCGTCGCCAGCGGCGAAAACCGGGCGGCGGAAGCGGCCCAGGCGGCGATTTCCAGCCCGCTGCTGGAAGACGTGGACCTGCGCGGCGCGCGCGGCATCCTGATCAATATCACCGCCAACGAGTCCATCGCCCTGGATGAGTTCTCCGAAGTGGGCGATATCGTCAGCGAACTGGCCAGCGAAGACGCCAACGTGATCATCGGCACGGCGATCGACCCGGATATGGGCGATAATATTTCCGTGACCGTGGTGGCCACCGGTCTGGGTGCCCAGCACCAGGAACTGAAAGTGGTGCGCGGGCGTCAGACCCCCATGGGCGCCGATGGCCGGGTGGACTATAACGATCTGGATCGTCCGGCGGTGGAGCGCAAGCGCGCCCAGCAGCAGGCCGCGGGTGGCGGTGGTCGCCAGGCCGTGAACACCGCGGAAGACCTGGACTTTATCGATATCCCGACCTTCCTGCGCCGTCAGGCTGACTGACGGCGTTGGAAATATGGTGCGAAAAGGGGAGATTTGCTATCATCGCCCCCTTATTTCGCGTTGAGGATACCCGTATCCTCCGGGATACCGACGGATTTGTGACGGATCGATGATCAGACAACGAACTCTCAAAAATGTGATTCGCGCCACCGGCGTGGGTCTTCACACCGGTGAAAAGGTGTACCTGACGGTGCGCCCGGCGCCCGCGAACGCCGGCATCGTATTCCGCCGGGTGGACCTGGATCCGGTGGTGGAAATCCCCGCCGGCGCCGATAAAGTCGGTGAAACCACGCTCTCCACCACGCTGGTTCAAGACGGCGTCAAAGTGGGCACCGTGGAACACCTGCTTTCCGCCATGGCCGGTCTGGGCATCGACAACGCCTACGTGGAGTTGTCGGCGCCGGAAGTGCCGATCATGGACGGCAGCGCCGGTCCTTTCGTGTTCTTGCTGCAGTCCGCGGGCATCAAGGAGCAGGACGCCGCCAAGAAGTTCATCCGCATCAAGAAGGAAGTCACCGTCCGCGAGGACGACAAAGTGGCCACCTTCAAACCGTTCGATGGCTTCAAGGTGACGTTCTCGATCGAATTCGATCACCCGGTGTTCGAAGAGCGCAACCAGGTGGCCAGCATCGACTTTTCCTCCACGTCGTTCGTGAAGGAAGTGGCGCGGGCCCGGACCTTCGGGTTCATGCGCGACATCGAGTTCCTGCGCAGCCAGAACCTGGCGCTGGGCGGCAGCGTGGACAACGCCATCGTGGTGGACGAGTACCGCATCCTCAACGAGGACGGCCTGCGTTATGACGACGAGTTCGTCAAACACAAGATGCTCGACGCCATCGGTGACCTGTACCAGCTCGGCCACAGCCTGATCGGCGAGTTCGTGGGTCACAAGTCCGGCCACGCGCTCAACAACGCCCTCCTGCGTGAGCTGCTCAAGCAGGAAGACGCTTGGGAACTGGTGACCTTCGAGGACGCGGAAAACGCACCGATTTCCTATGTGAAGCCGGTGATGGCCGCCGAATAACGGCCCGTCCCGAACACACCTCGCCGCGTGCCCGCGCGGTGTCGTGCCTCCCTGTGCGCCCCGACCGTTCTCCCGCGGGCGGGGCGCTCTCGTTTCGGACCTCTGGAATCCTGCCGGGTGGCTGGAGCCACCCTTTCGCGGGCGGGGCCCGCTCCCACCGGGCTACGGAGTGCTATTTGTGCGAGCGGGCCTTGCCCGCGAAAGGCCGGCAAAGCCGGCCGGCAGGATCCCAGAGCCCTCTCTAACGCTAACTCTCCGCCCGCCCGGCTAATCGCCGCAACGCTTTCGCCAGCTCGTCGTCATCGACACAATCCGCCGCCTGCCGAATATGCGCGGCACTCCCCGCATCCAGCGGCGGCCGCTCATTGGCGCGCAGCTTGTCGGCGGTGGCGGCGGGCGCCGCCCGGCGGCCGGTGACCAGGATCTTGATGCTCTTGCCCGGCGCGAGGCTGCGCTCCAGGCGCGGCAGGTGGAAGCGCAGCAGCTGGGCGGTGGCGCTGGTTTCCACCATCGCCAGCCAGCGGTTCTCTTCCTCCACCAGCGTCACCCGGTCGCGCAGCGCCGGCGGCAGACAGTCCTGGGGCGGGGCGGCCGGGCCTTTCGGGGCCGCCGCCTTGTGGCCGCGGGCGGCTTTCGCCAGCGGCGCCAGGGTGCTGTTTTGGCGCAACAGACCCTGCAATTCCTTGGGTAGGGACGGCTTGCTCATACCTTTTCCTTGGGCTACCCTGCGAATGTAAAAAATTATAAAGCTTGCCAGGCGAGAGCACACGGGGAAGGCGCTCGCCACCTCATTCACGGAAGAAAGGAACCCTTTGCCCCGCCGGGCGGTCTCGCCTCCGGTCAGGGTATGTTTTTACTTGCGACAGCTGAATTGAGACAGGCGCGATACAACGATGAACATCATATTGTTGAACAGCAAGCGCGGCCACTCCCGCACCATTACTTTACCGCGGTTTTTGCCCGCGCTGGTGCTGGCGGTGCTGGTGCTGATTCCCATGGCCGCCGGTGTCGGTGCCTACTGGATCAGCTACCGGGTCGCGCCGCCGTCCTACAGTGAGGAGGTGGCCAAACGCTTCCAATCCTCCCTGGAGCGGCAGAGCGATGAAGTAGCGGACCTCAAGCAGCTCAGTGAAGAACAATTCCGTGCCCTGACCCTCAAGCTGGCCGACGCCCAGGCCCGCCTGGTGCGCCTGGACGCCCTCGGCGAGCGGCTGGTGGACGTGGCCGGCATCGAAAGCGACGAATTCGACTTCGGCGGCGGCGAGCTGGCCATGGGCGGCCCCGAACCCCAGGACAGCAGCGCCTTCGCGCCGCCCTCGTTCATCGAGGAGCTGGACGGCCTCACCGAGACCCTGGAGCGCCGCGAACAGCAGCTGAACATCCTCGAGAACCTGCTCGCCAACCGCAATCTTGAAAACCAGACCTTCCTGTCCGGGCGTCCCATTACCCAGGGCTGGATGTCGAGCCGCTTCGGCCGCCGCACCGACCCGTTCTCCGGCAAGGTGGCGTGGCACGAAGGGGTGGATTTCGCCGGCAAGGACGGCTCCGACGTGGTCGCCACCGCCGCCGGCGTGGTCACCTACGCCGGCGAGCGTTCCGGCTACGGCCTGCTGGTGGAGATCAACCACGGCAACGGCATCAGCACCCGCTACGGCCACGCCAAGACCGTGGACGTGAAGGTCGGTGATATCGTGCGCACCGGCGATGTGATCGCCAAGATGGGCTCCAGCGGCCGTTCCACCGGCCCGCACGTGCACTACGAAGTGCTCAAGAACGGCCG
>NZ_CAXPXK010000041.1:0-3476 GCF_964221125.1 Alloalcanivorax sp. | reverse complement strand
CGTTTGCGAATCATTCACAACGCGAGGAGAGACCGTGAATATAACAAAAGCCGCCTTAGTGGCCGCCTTTACGCTTGCAACGTCCACGGCCGTGTCGGCCAGCCCCCTGGGTCAGCCCGGGGGCTACCACCACGGCTATCAGAAAAGCCCCGCCCGTTCGCCGATGGCCAGCCCCTACTGGTGGCCGGAAACCCTGGATCTGCGCCCGCTGCGTCAGCACGCGGAAAAATCCAGCCCGGTGGCGGACGATTTTGATTACGCCGAGGCCTTCGCCGAGCTCGATCTGGACGCGCTGAAAGCGGACCTGCGCGCGCTGATGACCGACTCTCAGGATTGGTGGCCCGCGGATTACGGCCACTACGGCCCGTTCTTTATCCGCATGGCCTGGCACAGCGCCGGCACCTACCGCGTGCACGATGGCCGCGGCGGCGCCCGCGGCGCCCAGCAGCGTTTCGAGCCGCTCAACAGCTGGCCGGACAACGTCAGCCTGGATAGGGCCCGCCGTCTGTTGTGGCCGCTTAAGCAGAAGTACGGCAACCGTATTTCCTGGGCCGACCTGATGGTGCTGGCCGGCACCGTGGCCATGGAAGACATGGGCTTCAAGACCTATGGCTTCGCCGGTGGCCGCGAGGACGATTGGGAAGCGGACATCACCTACTGGGGCTCGGAGACCGAGTGGCTGGGCGATGAGCGCCACGACGAGGACGGCAAGCTGGAGAAGCCGCTGGCCGCCGTGCAGATGGGCCTGATCTATGTGAACCCGGAGGGCCCCAACGGCAAGCCGGATCCAATGCTCTCGGCGCAGTCGATCCGCCAGAGTTTCGCCCGCATGGCCATGGGCGATGAAGAGGTGGTGGCGCTGATCGCCGGCGGTCATACCTTCGGCAAAGCCCACGGTGCGCACAAGGCGGAGGATTGTCTGGAAGCGGAGCCCGCCGCCGCGCCCATCGAGCAACAGGGCCTGGGCTGGAAGAACAACTGCGGCTCCGGCAAGGGCGCCGACACCTACACCAGCGGCCTGGAAGGCGCCTGGTCGGTGAACCCCACCGCCTGGACGCACCAGTACCTGGACAACCTGTTTGGCTATGAGTGGGTGCAGACCAAGAGTCCGGCCGGCCACATTCAGTGGATCCCCGCCGACGGTCAGGCCGCCAACCTGGTGCCGGACGCGCACATCGAAGGCAAGCGCCACGCCCCGATCATGTTCACCACCGACCTGGCGCTGAAGGTCGATCCGCAATACCGCAAGATCGCCAAGCGCTTCCATGAAAACCCGGAAGAGTTCGAGGACGCCTTCGCGCGCGCCTGGTTCAAGCTGACCCACCGGGACATGGGCCCGCGCGCCGGCTACCTGGGCCCGGACGTGCCCGACGAAGCCTTGATCTGGCAGGACCCGATTCCGGAAGTGGATTACAAGCTGATCTCCAAGGGCGACGCGGAAGACCTTAAAGAGGAAATCCTCGCGTCCGGGCTCACCGTGCCGCAGCTGGTGCGCACCGCCTGGGCCTCCGCCTCCACCTTCCGGGGTTCCGACCTGCGCGGCGGCGCCAACGGCGGCCGGGTCGCGCTGGCGCCGCAAAAGGACTGGCCGGTGAACGACCCTGAAGAGCTGGATCAGGTGCTGGCGACGCTGGGACAGATCCGCGCCGACTTCAACGAAGGGGGGCTGTTCCGCCGCAGCAAAATCTCCCTGGCGGACATGATCGTGCTGGGCGGGGCCGCGGCCATCGAGAAAGCCGCCGCCGACGCCGGCCACGACATCGAGGTGCCGTTCACCCCGGGGCGTGCCGACGCCACTCAAGCCATGACCGATGTGGAGGCGTTCGCGGTGATGGAGCCCCAGGCGGACGGGTTCCGGAACTACTTCAGTGAAGAGAGCCGGCTTTCCCCCACCGACAGCCTGGTGGACAAGGCCGACCTGCTGACGCTGAGCGTGCCGGAAATGACCGTGCTGGTGGGCGGCATGCGCAGCCTGGACGCCAACGTGGACGGCGCCGACCACGGCGTATTCACCGATCGCCCGGGCACCCTGAGCAACGACTTCTTCGTCAATCTGCTGGACATGTCCACCCGGTGGGCGCCGTCGGAAAACAACGAAGGTCTTTACGAAGGGCGCGATCGCCAGAGCGGCGAGCTGAAGTGGACCGCCACGCCGGTGGACCTGATCTTCGGTTCCAACGCCGAGCTGCGCGCGGTGGCGGAGTACTACGCTCTCAGCGACAACGACGATAAGTTCGTGAGCGACTTCGTGGCCGCCTGGACCAAGGTGATGAACCTGGACCGCGCCGCGCTCTGACACCCTGCTTCAGAACTTTTTCAGGCAACCCTCCCGCCGGCCCGTGCAAGGCCGGCGGACTTCCCCTAGCGGCGACACCCTGTCGCCGCTTTTTTTTGCGCTAGCGGGCCAGTTTCTTCACCGGCGTAAAGCTGGTGTCCGCTTTCAGCCGCTGGACCCGTTTCGGGAACTGCTCCCGGCGCGCCCGTTCGCCCAGCCGTATCAGGCTCCGGTTCACCGACGGCACGCTTTTGCGCACCAGCTCCGCGCCCAACCTTAACGGTATCTGCGCCGGCCACACGTACTTGGTGGCGGTGCGCGGCAGCCCCAGCTTATCGCCGGCGTCGTCGCCCAGGACGTAACGGGTATAGCCGGCGCGCAGGGTGTATTCCAGCTTGCCGAGACGCTTCGCCAGCCAGCCGTCGCCGCTGTCCTGCAGCGAGGCCCGGGCCAGCGCCTCGCCCAGGCGGCGGCTGTCCTCGTCGCTCTCGCCGATGGTGGCGATCACCTGGTAGAGCGCGCGCATGGCATCCGCCTCGCAGGCCGGCAGCAGGCGTTCGTCCACGCCCATCAGGTAGCCCACGTAGCGCCACAGGTGCACCACCGCTTCCCGCTCGCGCTTGCTGAACAGAAAGCCCAGCGAGCGCAGACCGGAGAGAAAGATCACCGAAAATTCCAAGATCGTGGCCATGGAATCCCACTGGTTCAGCGGGTGCCCCCAGGCCGGGTCCCACTTGTCGGACTTGAGCAGCATGGCGCGCACCTGGGCGTGCATCAGGCGCACGCGCACGGCGCTTTTGAAGCCGTCGCGGTCACGCTCCAGGCCGCCGGGGGTGGTCACGTCGATCCAGAATTTGCCGGTCTCCACCAGCCGCCGGTTGGCCATGCGGTCCAGCTCGCCGGTGAACGCCAGCGGCTTGGCCGCCGCCGCCGCCAGATAGCCGCCCATCAGGGACAGATTGCGCAGTACCAGTTCGCCGGCCAGGCCCACGCGGTGGGAGACCTCGCAGGCCAGCCGGAGCTGTGCCCGGTCCAGCCAGATGGGTTCGTGGTCGACCTGGTGAAACAGCGCGGTCAGTTCAGCCGGGGCGTCCTCGACGCTGTTGATGCCGTGCTCCAGAGCCTGATCCACCCGCTTGCGGCCCTCGCCCGTGGGCAGACGGTGGTACATGGCGACCACCGCGTCGGCGAGCGGGTCCCC
>NZ_CAXPXK010000040.1:0-6973 GCF_964221125.1 Alloalcanivorax sp. | reverse complement strand
GCGATCAGCTCGACGCTCATCTGCACGTTATCGCCCGGCATCACCATCTCGGTGCCTTCCGGCAGCTGGCAAGCGCCGGTCACGTCGGTGGTCCGGAAGTAGAACTGCGGACGGTAGCCGTTGAAGAACGGGGTGTGACGGCCGCCCTCGTCCTTGCTCAGCACGTACACCTCACCCTCGAACTTGGTGTGCGGGGTGATGGAACCCGGCTTCGCCAGCACCTGGCCACGCTCTACTTCGTCACGCTTGGTGCCGCGCAGCAGCACGCCCACGTTCTCGCCGGCACGACCTTCGTCGAGCAGCTTGCGGAACATCTCAACGCCGGTGCAGGTGGTCTTCATGGTGTCTTTGATACCCACGATTTCCATCTCGTCACCCACCTTGATGATACCGCGCTCCACACGACCGGTTACCACGGTACCGCGGCCGGAGATGGAGAACACGTCCTCGATCGGCATCAGGAACGGCTGGTCCACGGCGCGCTCCGGCTCCGGGATGTACTCGTCCAGGCACTCCACCAGCTTGGCTACCGCCGGCATGCCGATGTCGCTGGTGTCACCTTCCAGCGCCTTCAGCGCGGAACCGGTGATGATCGGGGTGTCGTCGCCCGGGAAGTCGTAGTCGCTCAGCAGCTCGCGGATTTCCATCTCAACCAGCTCGAGCAGCTCTTCGTCGTCCACCATGTCCGCTTTGTTCAGGAACACAACAATGAACGGAACGCCGACCTGACGGGACAGCAGGATGTGCTCGCGGGTCTGCGGCATCGGGCCGTCGGCCGCGCTCACCACCAGGATCGCGCCGTCCATCTGCGCCGCACCGGTGATCATGTTCTTCACGTAGTCGGCGTGACCCGGGCAGTCAACGTGCGCGTAGTGACGCTTCGGAGAGTCGTACTCAACGTGGGAGGTCGCGATGGTGATACCGCGCTCACGCTCTTCCGGGGCGTTATCGATGGAATCGAACGCGCTCGCGGAACCGGTGCCCCAGGTCTCGAAACAGACCCGCGTCAGGGCGGCGGTCAGCGTGGTTTTACCATGGTCAACGTGACCGATGGTGCCTACGTTTACGTGCGGTTTGTTACGTTCAAACTTTTCCTTTGCCACGACTCTCTACCTCTCAACTTGGTTGTGCATCCCCGTCTGAACGGCGCGTCTGCCTGGAAAAACACAATACGGACCGCAATATCGCGGGCCACCCGGGCACCACCAAGACACATGAAGCCGGACCCGGGTTCTACCCGGGCCCGGAAATTGGAGCTCATGACCGGATTTGAACCGGTGACCTCACCCTTACCAAGGGTGTGCTCTACCTACTGAGCTACATGAGCGTAAACTTCATATTGCCTTGTCAGGCATCCAAATTGTCACCACAGCCTGGAGCGGGCAGCGGGAATCGAACCCGCATCATCAGCTTGGAAGGCTGAGGTTCTACCGTTGAACTATGCCCGCGAACCTTCCTATGCCTGCCAGCCTGTCGGCTTAAATCTGGTGGAGGGGGGAGGATTCGAACCTCCGAAGCTTTCGCGTCAGATTTACAGTCTGATCCCTTTGGCCACTCGGGAACCCCTCCAGAAAAGGGCCTACATTCTCTTTACGCCCCAACCCCTTGTCAACATCTTTTCAGGGATTTTCAAGCTCTTAGCGAGCGTAAAGTGGAGCTGGCGAGAGGAGTCGAACCCCCGACCGGCTGATTACAAATCAGCTGCTCTACCAACTGAGCTACGCCAGCAGCATAAGGGCTGCGCATTCTATAGAAAGCCCATCGGGGGTGCAATGATTGCCGCGGCGATTATCCGTTTTGCCGTGCCGGGGTCCGGCAGGCCACCCGATCGCGGCTCACCGCCGGGTTGCCGACCAGAAAATCCTCCAGCGCCGCGGCGCCGTCCGCCCTTTCCGGCATGTACAACCAGTATTCGGTCACCGGCCGCGAGGTCTCGCGCACAAAGGCCGGATAACCGGCATTATGCATTTTCACGCGCAGCCCTTCGGCGGACTCCTCGCTGGTGAAATACCCCAGGGAAATGGCGTTGGCGTCCTCCCCGGCCTTGACGATAAAGCTGTCCACGCCCCGGGACTGCAGCTCGCTGAGCACTTCCAGGGCCCGCTCACGGCTGTCGTAGGGGGGCAGGTAAACCCAGTTGAGGTGGTCTTTCTGAACCGTGACCGCGCGGATCGTTGCCGCCAACCCGGCCGCTTCCAGCTGCACGCGGGCGCGCTCCGCCTCGCCGCGGGCCGACCAGGGCCCGACCACCGGGCCCAACCCCGGGCGCGCCGGGACGTCCGGGCGCAGCGCCCGGTCCGGCTGCGGCGCCTCGCTCAGCAGCCGCAGGGCGGGAGCGTCGGCAGCCTCACCGGCGTCGGCGCGTTCAATAATGGCCGATGATCCGCCACCCCAAACGGCGTCGGATACCAACTGCCAGCCCAGGTAGACCAGGTTCACCACCAGAAGGCTGTAAAAGACCCATCGCACCGACTGTCGCCCCCAAGCTTTATTATTGACGTGCCGCCACCCGCTCCAGACCGTCCAGCACCAGGTCGGGCAAATGCATGAATTCAAAGGAAAAGGCGGAGCTGAGCTCGTCCGCGTCGCCGCCGGTCACCAATACCCTGCAAGTATCCGGAAGGCGTTCACGCAGTTCAACCACCACATCCGTGACGAACGCCACAGACATGCGCAGCAGGCCGTTATGGACGCACTCCCCGGTGGAGCGCCCCAGCGTCAGGCGGGGCCGGGCCTGGTCCACATGGACGTCGGCGGTGTCGCGCAGCAGCGCACTGCGCAGCATGCCCAGCCCCGGCACGATGTAGCCGCCCAGAAAACGGCCCTCGCCATCAATCGCGTCGATGGTCAGGGCGCTGCCGCAATCGATAATGATGCCGGCACCGAAGCGTTGCCAGCACTCCACCAGGGCCACCCAGCGGTCCACGCCCAGCCGGCGCGGCTCCGGGTAGCAGTTGCTGACCCCGAAGTCCTCCTGCCGGGAGTAGTAGAACCGCGGGGGCACCCCGGTACGCGCCTCGATCAAGGCGCCGATGCGCTCATCCGCTTCCGCGCCGGCCACCGACGCCACCCAGATCTGTTCGAATCCGGCCGCGCCGACGTCCAGCGGCGCCTGCAGGGCCCGGGGCCAGTCACGGCCGTGGGCGGCGCCGCCCTGCACGGTCCCGTCCGCCCCACGGCGGCGCCATTTCAAGGCGGTGTTCCCCACATCCACGAACAACTTCATTGTAATCTCAAGCTCACTTCGCCGCCGTGCATGTAATGGATCTCTCCGTCTATTTCCACCCGCAGGGCGCCGTCCTCGGACACGCCCCGGGCCACCCCGGTGCGCTGACCGGCGCCAGTATGAATCACCACCGGCCGGTCCCGGCAGACGTCCATTTGATCGAAGGCCGCCGTGAACGGCGCGAAGCCGTCCACCGCGAACCGGTCAAGCATGGTGAGCAGCTCGCCGGCCACGGCGGTGGCCAGCCGCGTGCGGTCCGGCGGCGCCGCGCTGGCGCGGCGCAGGTCCGTCCAGTCCTGGTCGATGGCCTCGGCCTGGTGGTCGCTCATGGCCACGTTGATGCCGACGCCCACCACCACCTGGACCTGCCCCTCCATCTCGCCGGCCAGCTCAATCAGAACGCCGCCCAGCTTGGCGCCGTCCACCAGCAGGTCGTTGGGCCACTTCAGGCCCAGCCCCAGCTCCGGCACGGTGTCCGCCAGGGCCCTGCCTACGGCCACCCCGGCGGCGAGACTCAACCCGCCCAGCGACGAGAAGCCTCCGGACAGCTGGTACAGCACGCTCAAGTAGAGGTTGGCGCCGAACGGCGATTGCCACTGCCGGCCGCGCCGGCCGCGTCCGGCGCTCTGGTACTCCGTGGTCACCACCACTGGCCCGCCGGCGTCCGCCGCCAGGGCCATGGCGTCGGCGTTGGTGGACTGCGTCACGGGTTGAAAGTGAAGCTCGGCGCGGCCGCGCAGGGCCTCCTCGAGGGCCGCCGGATCGAGCGGATCCAGCGCCCGGCTAAGACGGTAGCCCTTGCCGCGCACCGACTCCACGGACAGACCGTAGGCCTCGGCGGCCCGCTGCAGACGTTTCCAGATGGCGGCGCGGGAGACACCGAGCGCCTCGCCGAGGTCACCTCCGGAGTGGAAGCGGCCGTCGGCGAGCAACCGGATCAGATGCAGGTCCGGATCGGAATCCTTCAACGATTACTGCTCCCAGATCACACCACGGGACGCCGCCCAGGTGGGCAGGTCCGCCTCGTAGTATTTCTCGATCTCGTTGCGCTTGAGCTTGAGGGTCGGCGTAATCAGGCCGTTCTCCACGGTCCAGGGAGTCTTGCAGACCACCAGGGCATTGAGCCGCTCATGGGCGTCGATCTGGCTGTTCACCTTCTCAAGCAAGGCGTTCAGTGACTGGGTGAAGTGCTCTTTCTCAGTACCCTTGCTGAGCTTTTCCTGCTCCTCGGGGGTGAGGTTGAGCAGCGCGATCGGCTGCGCCATGTTGGCGCCGATGACGCAGGCGAGCTCCACGCCGGGCTGGCTGGCGAGCCGGTTTTCGATCGGCGCCGGCGCCACGTACTTGCCCTTCTCGGTCTTGAAGATCTCCTTGATCCGGCCGGTGATGCGAAGACGGCCGCGGCCGTCGATCTCGCCCACGTCGCCGGTCTTCAGCCAGCCGTCCTCGGTCAGCACCTCGGCGGTCAGGTCGGCCTGCTTGTAGTAGCCGCTCATGTTGGCGACGCTGCGCACTTCCACCTCGCCGGCCTCGCCGATGCGGCATTCAACGCCGTCGTTGGGGGTGCCGACCCAGCCGATCTGCTGATCACCCTGCTCGGTGGTGTGCGACCAGCCGAAGTTTTCCGTCATGCCGTACACTTCCAGGATTTCCAGATCCATCTTGTTGAACCAGGAAATGATGTCCGTGGACAGCGGCGCGGCACCGGACAGCGCCACGCGGCATTCGTCCAGGCCCATGGCGCCGAGCACCTTCTTCTTGATCACCTTGTTGAGCAGGGGAATCTTGAGCAGCGTATTGAGCTTCTTGGGCGGCAGCGCCTCGGAGGCTTTCTGGTAGAACTTGGACCAGATACGCGGCACCGCGAAGAACAGGGTGGGCTTGGCGCGCTTGATGTCCTCGCCGAAGGTGTCCAGCGACTCGGCGAAGTAGACGGTGTTGCCCACGTACAGCAGCGCCATTTCCACGGCGGCCCGTTCCGCCACGTGGGAAAGCGGCAGATAGGAAATCATCCGGTCCGAGGGCTCCAGGTTGTAGACCTGGATCACCTTGGCGCCCACCGCGGACATGCTCTTGTACTGGTGCATCACCCCTTTGGGCACGCCGGTGGTGCCGGAGGTATAGATAATGGTGGCGAGATCGTCCGGCTCCGGGGAAGCGGCTTCGGCGAGCGGCTCCTGCTTGGCGATGATGTCGGTCCATACCGGCACCTTGCCGCGCACTTCGTCCGGCGCCAGCGAGAACGCCACCTGCTTGACGCCGTCGGGCACGCCGTCCTTCATCATGCCCCAGTCATCCAGCTTGCCGACGAACAGCAGCTTGGACTCACTGTGCTCGAGGATAAGGCGCACGGAATCCGCCAACAGGGTGGGATAAAGCGGCACGCTGACGCCGCCGGCGACCCAGATCGCCAGGTCGGCGATGATCCACTCCGCGCAGTTCTTGGAGACCAGCGCCACGCGGTCGCCGGCCTGAATGCCTTCGGCCTTGAGATAGGCGGCCATTCGGTAGGCCTCGTCGGCCACCTCGTTCCAGGTATAGCGGCGCACCTGGTCGCCACCCAGCGGCTGGACCATGGCAACACTGTCGCCTTGCTGACGGCGGCGGTCTTCCAGCGCCTGGACAGGGGTCTTCATGGCGGCATTATTGTCATTCGTCATAGTGATCACCTTTTCCCAAACCAAAAACACGAGTTATTACGGCGGGGCCGGACCGGCGCCCGCCGTTGTCTTATTTAACGATCATTTCCGGGGCCATCGGATAGGTCCGGAACACCGGCCCCATAAACACCGCGACCCCGAGCCCCCAGGCCGCGTTCAGCATAAAGCCGCCGACCCAGGTGGTGGCGCTGACCGGGATACCTTTCATGGGGAATACCAGAAGCATGGCGACGACAGTGGGCGCGATGGCACCGAACAGGACGGCCACCGACCAGTACAGGTGGGCCGGCTTAAAACGTATCAGCCACCATAACGGCAGGCCCCAGACGCCGCCCCAGAACGCCAGCGACAACACGGCGGGCACGCCCAACGGCGCGGAGGGTGCCCAGTTATAAGGAGAAACCGGCACCACCGCCGCGGCATGGAGCAGTGCCAGCAGGCCCTGATGGAACACCAGGGTAGCCAGAAAACCGGCCACAAAGGCCTTCACCCACTGCATAGAGCCTCCAATCACCGACGTAACTTACTGAGCATAGAGATACATGGGCATGGGATAAAGGGTGGTGAGGGAAAATCGGGGGTTTTGGGGTGGCCCT
Organism: Alloalcanivorax sp.; assembly: GCF_964221125.1. NCBI lineage: Bacteria > Pseudomonadati > Pseudomonadota > Gammaproteobacteria > Oceanospirillales > Alcanivoracaceae > Alloalcanivorax > Alloalcanivorax sp. The sequence goes on along the minus strand of NZ_CAXPXK010000040.1, from coordinate 491 downwards.
GGGGAAGAAAGGTTGTTGGGGGAGTTGGGCTTGTGGCTTGTGGGAGTGACTGTGTGGATGGGTCTTGTGGGAGCGGGCCTTGTGGGAGCGGGCCTTGCCCGCGAAAGGCCGGCTCTGCCGGCCGGCAGGATTCCAGAGAGGTGTGGAGTGGGGCTGACCTGCTTTAGGTCGCTTTGCTGGTAGCGGGGGTGTGGAGTGGGCTGACCTACTTTAGGTCGCGAGCAGTGCTCGCGATCGCTGCGCGACGCCTTTGGCGCCTGCTCCCCGTTCCTTTGGAACAGGGTCGCTCACATGGCCTTGTAGGGAGAGGAGTTCATCGTATCCTAAATATAAAAAACCCCCGCCACTTTCGTGACGGGGGTTTTTTATATTTAAGAGCCTGACGATGACCTACTCTCACATGGGGAAGCCCCACACTACCATCGGCGCTGAGTGGTTTCACTTCTGAGTTCGGCATGGATTCAGGTGGTTCCCACTCGCTATGGTCGTCA
>NZ_CAXPXK010000039.1:0-11792 GCF_964221125.1 Alloalcanivorax sp. | reverse complement strand
ACCACTCAGGCCCTCGTCATCCTGGCTCGTAAACTGGCCCGCATCGCCTTCGCCCTGATGAAAAACCAAACCACCTATCAGGCAAAGGCTAGGCCAGCTTGTGGGACAACATAGAATCTCCCACAAGCCGCTGCCCTGAGCGGACGTTATTCCGAATCCTCGGCGCGGGCCGCCTGGTAGGCGCGGAATTCCGCCAGGGCCCGTTTGCTCAGTTGCAGCAGCTCGGTGGTCTTGCGTTCCCGCGAGCCGCTCTCGACGCGCACGAAATGGTCGCCGTCCATGGTCAGCAGCAGCACTTCGTGAAGCGGCCGCCGGCCGGGCTGATTGACCAGGTAGCGGGCGCTGGCGGTGAGGCGGCCTTCCAGGTCGAACAGCCGCTCGCTGGTGAAGCGGATCGACTGGTTGTCGCTGTTGTAGACCCGGTTGATGCGTTGCTGGCGCAGCTGGCCATAGTGGCCGGAGACGATGCGCTCCTGGCCCAGGTCCTGCCAGCCCGCCGGCAGGCCGTAGACGGTCACGGTGAGGCGGGTGCCCGGGTCGCCGAACAGCCACTGGCGCCAGCCGGAGCGGTCGCTGCTGATCTCGCCGTTGCTCTCCAGGCCGGCGAGCTCCGGCGGCCCGCGGAAGCGGTCCAGGGCCAGGGTCTGGCCGGCCAGCTGCCGTGGCAGGCTGCCGCCGTCGCCGCCCTGCAGGGTCCGGATGTTGTTTTCCGGTGCCGGGGCGGCGCAGCCGGCCAGGCTCAACACGGCGCCGGCGAGCAGGGCGAACAGGGTACGGCGAAAGCACATGGTCGGGACTCTTAACCAAGGGGACGAACGAAGGTTCTTTTTTACAGTAACCGCCCCCTGACCGTCACGCGATGGTGGCGTCACTATTGCCAAATTTGTCCTGTAATGCGTCCGGCGCCGTGCTAATTTTTCGGGATGAAGGCCCGGTACGCGAGGACGGGCCGTCGAGCCAAGGAGGCGATGGTGGCACAACGAAAACAATATCCGGCCATCCTGCTGTTAGTGAGCCTGGTCACCGTGCCGTTCCTGGTGGTCGCGGTGCTGTTGTTGCAGTACCGCGTGGGCCTTCACGAAGGCTACCAGCGCATGCTCGACGACGTGCGGATTTTCCGCATCGGCCTGGCGGTGACCGCGCCCCTGGAAGAAACCCGCGACCTAGCCCCGGCCCGGGTGCACCTGGAGGTGCCCGACCTGGAAGCGCGCTTTCTGCGGGCGCGGCGCAACACCGAGGCGCGCCTGGACGACTTCGTGCAGGCGGTCTCCGGCAGCGCCATCCCCAGCCTGCTGGATCAGGTGGTGGCGCTGCGCCGGGAGTGGCGCGAGCTGAGTCCGGCCACCGGGCTGGCCGGGCGGGACGTGTCCGGCCCGTTCGATAACGTGGAGCAGATCAACGGGCGGCTGCACAACGCGCTGGCGGCGGTGCTCTACATGGGTGACATCGCCGTGCCCACCCGCCCCAGCCCCAACGAGGCCCTGTCCCTGCCGTTGAACGGGCTGCGCCAGCTCAGCCATGATCTGGGCATCATCCGCGCCATCGCCGTCTACACCAGCCTCAACGGCGGCTACCTGAGCACCGTGGACCTGCGTCAGCTGGAGCGGGCCCTGGCCCGGCTGGAAGAGTTGATTCCCCAGGTGGAAGGGCAGATCCAGGCGCTCGCCTCGCGCACCGACCAGGCGCGGCTGCGCCAGCAGTGGCGGACCACCCACGCGGAATTGGAAAGCTACCTGCAGTGGTCGCGGCAGACGCTGCTGCTGCCGTCGCGGGTGACCGTCACCTGGCAGGAGGCGCTGGCCGAGGGCGGCGATCGCCAGCAGCGCCTGCGCGATCTCAGCGAGGACATCACCGGTGTCGCCGTGATGCTGGTGGAGCAGGGGCGCGGCAAGAGCCTGCGCGACAGCGGGCTGATCGCGGCCGGCCTGCTGGTGCTGTATCTGCTGGTGCTGGTGCTCAGCCTGGTGTTCTTCCACTTCGCCACCCGCGCCATTCGCGGCCGCGCGGAGGTGCGCGCCAAGAGCCAGTTCCTGGCGCGCATGAGCCACGAAATACGCACGCCGCTGAACGGCGTGCTGGGGCTGGCGGAGCTGCTGCGTGAAACCAACCCGTCGCCGCGTCAGCAGGAATACATCGGCTTGATCGAGAACGCCGGCCGCACCCTGAATACGCTGGTCAACGACGTGCTCGATTACGCCAAGCTGGAAGCCGGCAAGCTGGAGCTGGAGCAGTCACCGTTCGATCCCGCCGCGTTGCTGATCGATTGCGCGCACATGTTCAGCCTGCCGGCCAGCGACAACGGCGACCTGGTGCTGGTGGACGCCGACGCGGATATCCCGGCGCAGCTGCGCGGCGACGCGCCCCGGCTGCGCCAGGTGCTCACCAATTTGCTGTCCAATGCGATCAAGTTCACCCGCCACGGCTGGATCCGGGTGGGCGCCCGCTGCCTGGAGGAGCGCGACGGCCGGGCGATGATCGAGTTCACCGTCAGCGACAGCGGCATCGGCATGACCCGCGAGGAGCAGCGCCGGCTGTTCCAGAACTTCAGCCAGGCGTCCGCCTCGGTGGCGCAGCGCTTCGGCGGCACCGGCCTGGGGCTGTCGATCAGCCAGGAGCTGGTGCGCCTGATGGGCGGTGACATCGAAGTGCGCAGCGCGCCGGAGCAGGGCACCACCTTCCGCTTCGTGATTCCGCTGCCGGTGCTGGAAAAAGCGGTGCCGATGCCGGAATGGACCTCGGTGCCGGCGCTGGTGTGGGACCCGGTGGGCAACCTGGGTGAGCTGCTGCAGCGCGACCCGCGCTTCTCCCGGGTGCGGGTGGTGGACGACCTGGCGGCGGTGCAGCGGGCGCTGAGCGAGGACGACAGCGGCCATCTGCTGGTCAACGGCGTCAGCGACGGGGTGCTGCTGGACCAGGGGCTGCGGCCGGCCCGCGAGCGCCACGCCGGACTGCGGCCGGTGTTGCTGTGCGGCATGCGCGAAAGCGGCGAAGTGGTGATGCGCGACGACATCACCCTGGTGCGCCGGGCGGTGCTCACGGTGACCGAGCTGCAGCAGCTGATCAGCGACAGCGGCCCGGGCCAGGTGCCGCTGCTGTCCGAGCGCGAACCGGTGGACACCCAGGGCGGCCTGCGCGTGCTGGTGGCCGAGGACAACCCGGTCAACCAGATGGTCACGCGCGGCTACCTGGAGCGCCTCGGCGTGCCCGGCCCGGTGCTCAGCGGCGACGGCCGCAAGGCCCTGGAAGCGTTCACCGCCGGTGAAGGCCGCTACCGACTGGTGCTCATGGACCTGGACATGCCCGACATGGACGGCTTCGAAAGCGCCACCCGCATGCGCCGCCTGGAGCAGGAGAAAGGCTGGCCGCCGGCGGTGATCCTGGCGCTCAGCGCCCACGTCCTGCCCGAATACGCCGGCCGCATCCGCGACGCCGGCATGGACGGACAGCTGATCAAGCCGCTCACGCTTAGCGCCATGCAAGCGGCACTGCACCAATACCTGACGGACAGTTGAGAGTTAACAGTTAAGAGTTAACGGTGAATAGCTAAAGCCCTTTGCAGATACGCACGGTGCTATTGTGAAAACGCAAACCTGTCTGCTACGCACTGTTTTCAACTATTAACTGTTCACTGTTCACTATTAACTGGCTCTAAGGCGCCCCATCCTGAGGCGGCGCCAGCCGATCAGGCCGGCGACCTTGACCAGGGAGCTGAGGCCGCCGGCGTCGGCGAGGGGGGCTTTGCCGCGGGCGATGCGGGCGAGCTGCAGGGTGTACCAGGACACTTCCATCATCGCGGCGTTGTCCACGGCGCGGATGCCGGTGCGGATCGGCGCCACGGCGCTGACCGCGTCCTCGCCGGCGAGCAGGCGGTTGCTGAACGCCGGGTCCAGCACCAGCGGCCGGGCCAGGCCGATCACGTCGGTGGCGCCGTCTTCCAGGGCCGCCGCCATGCCTTCGCGGCTGCGGAAGCCGCCGGTCACCGTTAGCGGCACCTTCACTCTTGAGCGCACCTGCTCCGCGTAGCTGAGGAAGTAGGCTTCCCGGCGGCGGGTGGATTCGCGCTGGCCCTGGCCGGCCATGCGCGGCGCCTCGTAGGTGCCGCCGGAGATTTCAATCAGATCGATGCCGCGGGCGTCCAGCGCTTCCACCACCGCCAGGGATTCCTCCTCGGTGAAGCCGCCTTTCTGGAAGTCCGCCGAGTTGAGTTTGATCGATACCGGGAAGTCGCCGCCCACCCGGCGGCGGATCTCGTCGTAGACCTCCAGCACGAAGCGGCGCCGGTTTTCGGCGCTGCCGCCGTAGGCGTCCTCGCGGCGGTTGTGGCGCGGCGACAGGAACTGGCTGACCAGATAGCCGTGGGCGCCGTGGATCTGCACGCCGGAAAAGCCGGCCTCCTTGGCGAGCGCGGCGGTTTCGCCGAAGCGGCGCACCAGGTCTTCGATTTCCGCCACGGTGAGCGCCCGCGGCACATGGAAGAAGCGCTTCAGATTGGGGTCGGAGAACGGCACCGCCGAGGGCGACACGGTCTCGCGGTTGAGCGCCGCCGGCGCCTGCTTGCCGGGGTGGTTGATCTGCATCCACAGGTGGGTGCCGTTCTCGCGGCCGGCCCGCGCCCAGGCCTTGAGCCGGTCCATGTCGCGGCGGTCTTCCAGCACCACGTTGCAGGGCTCGCCCAGGGCGCGCCGGTCGATCATCACGTTGCCGGTCACCGACAGGCCGGTGCCGCCCCGGGCCCAGGCCCGGTAGAGGCGGGTGAGCTTGGCGGTGACCCGGTTGTCGGTGGTGCCGAGGGTCTCGCTCATGGAGGACTTGCCCAGCCGGTTCTTCAGCGTCGCGCCGCAGGGCAGCTCAAGGGGTTGGTCCAGCGTCACGGTCATTGCACGTCCTTACGACAAAAACGTGAAAGTAGCTATAGTGCCTGTTCCCCTCGTGAATGCAGTGTCCGCACGGGCCAATCTTAGCTGCTGTGGGAGCGGGTCTTTGTGGGAGCTTGCCTTGCAAGCGAAAGGCCGGCTTAGCCGGCCGGCAGGATTCCAGAGACTGGTCTAAGGGCGGCACAAGCAAGGTCTCTGGAATCCCGCCGGGAGCTTCGCTCCCTTTCGCGGGCTGGGCCCGCTCCCACAAATCTGGCTCACCCCAACGACTCTTGTGGCGGCGGGCCGGCGCCGGGATAATCCGCGCCATGCTGGATACCTATCTGAATGAACTGGACGCGGCGCTGCCGTCGCTGTTGGGCGAGGGCGGCGCGCCGGTGGCGGCGTTGACCCGCCACCGTTTGCTGGACAAGCCGCACGGCGATCTGCCGCGCTGGCATGACGCCGTGGCGGCGTTGCCGCCGGGGCCGGCGCCGTGCCGGCTGGACCGGGACCGGGTCACCATCGGTGAGCCGGGGGCGGTGGACCCCGAGGCCCTGGAAGCGGCCTTGCGCGGCTTGATGCCGTGGCGCAAGGGGCCGTTTGAATTCTTCGGCACGCACATTGATACCGAGTGGCGCTCCGACTGGAAGTGGCAGCGGGTGGCGCCGCATCTGTCCGATCTGCGCGGGCGGCGGGTGCTGGACGTGGGCTGCGGCAGCGGCTACCACGGCTGGCGCATGGCCGGGGCCGGCGCCGCCCAGGTGCTGGGCATCGACCCGACGGTGCTGTTCCTGATGCAGTATCTGGCGGTGAAGCGCTTTACGCCGGAGACGCCGTTCTGGTTCGCGCCGCTGCGCATGGAGGAGCTGCCCGCCGGGCTGGCGGCGTTCGATACGGTGTTTTCCATGGGCGTGCTGTACCACCGCCGTTCGCCGCTGGACCATCTGCTGGAATTGCGCGACGTGCTGCGCCCCGGCGGCGAGCTGGTTCTGGAAACGCTGGTGGTGGAAGGGGACGAGCGCGCGGTGCTGATGCCCGAGGGGCGTTACGCGGCGATGCGCAATGTGTTCTTTTTGCCGAGCACCGAGCATCTGGCGGTGTGGCTGCGGCGTTGCGGGTTCGACCGGGTGCGTTGCGTGGACGAGTGCGTGACCACGGTGGACGAGCAGCGGGCCACGGACTGGATGCGCTTTCAGTCGTTGCCGGACTTTCTCGATCCCGACGACCCGACGCGCAGCCGGGAAGGTTACCCGGCGCCACGCCGGGCGGTGATGATCGCCCGCAAGGCGTAGCGCGGCGGCCCGTTAATGGGGGATCAGCGAGGCTTCCAGAAGCTGATCGATCAGCAGCATGCGGGTGCGCTCATCGAGCCGCTGCAGCGCCGGGGAGAGGGTGCTCACCAGGGTGGTGTCGTCGTCGCGCAGCTGATCCACCAGGTCCTTGAGTTGTTGCGGCGAGGCGTGCCCGTTGGCGGCGTCGTCGCGGCGGCGTTGCGGGCGGCCGTTCACGGGGCTCTCTTCAGCCGCTTCAGCCGCTTCACCTGCTTCGCCTGCCTGGTGGTTGATCGCCGGTGCGTTGTGGCTGTCGTCCAGGGCGCGCCGTGACAGCGCCGGGCCGTCGCCGTGTTCGTTTTCGGCGGCGAGCAGGCAGAGCGTGTCCATAAGCAGTTCGCGCACGTTTTCGCGGGCCTGCTCTTCGGCTTGTTCCGGCGTCGGGTTGGCCACGTGCACGGCCATGGCGGTGTCCAGCTGCACGGTGAATTCGTCCAGGGTGAAGCGGGTTTTCTGAAACCACTGCTCCAGCCGGCGGGCCACGCAGGCGGCGCCGGCGGCGCGGGTGCCCGGCAGGCAGAGCACCAGATAGCCCCGTTGCCAGGCGATCAGCGCGTCTTCCATGCGGGTGCGTTGCTGCACCGCCTGGCCCAGTTGTTTTTGCAGACGTTGCAGGCGGTCGCCGCCCAGTTGTTTGCTCAACGACGCCACATCCTTAAGCTGGATGGCGAGTAGCGAGAGCGGTAATCGGTAACGCTGACAAAGAGACAGCAGTTGCGCCAGCGGAGTGAGACTATGGCTCTGAGCGCGGATCGAGGCAGTCCCGGCAGTCATTCAAATATCCCGTGTCGAGTTTATTATCGTGCTCCTGCGTATACACGGGCTGTCCTTAGCACTGTTTTTGCGCCATAAACTGGCTGTCGCAGAAAGATAGTAATTGTTTTGCTGAGCAATACGTCCGATTCGTACCAATGGTTACAGTAATGCCCGGCGCTGTTACAAAAGCGGTATCGGGTTGAACTGAAGGGGAACATCATGACCGCGATTTTGCTGTCCGCCGTATTGAGCGCGGCCATCACCTTGACCGTGGTGGCGATCTGGGGGCAGGTCTATTTCTTGCCGCGCCTGCGCCGCACCGTTCGTCAGGACATCGACGAGGAGGCCCGCAAGGCCTCCGATCTGATCGCGGAGAGCGTGGAGGAAGCGGTCAAAAGAGGTATCAACGAGGGCGTGCGCAATCTGCCCACGCGGGAAATGCTGGAGGAAACCAGCCGCAGCCTGGCGCGCTCCAGCACCGAAATTGTCGGCGAGCGCATCGGCCGCTTCTTCGGAAAGAAAGATCGCGACTAACGCGGTGCTATGAGCGGGCCTTTGTGGGAGCGGGCCCTGCCCGCGAAAGGCCGGTGCAGCCGGCCGGCAGGATGCCAGAGAGATATCTAACGGGAGCACAAAAAGCGTCTCTGGCATCCTGCCGGGAGCTTCGCTCCCTTTCGCGGGCAGGGCCCGCTCCTACAAGTCCGGTCTAGCTTTTGGGGCGATGCAGCAGCCGTCCCAGAATCAACGCCAGCCCCAGGCTGATCATGGCCAGCGACAGATAGTCGTGGGAGAGGGCGGTCCAGGTGGTGTGCCACTGGCCCAGGGCGCGCAGCAGCGACACCAGAATGAGCGTGACGCCGATCACCAGGAAGGCCAGATCGAGGCGGCGACCGCGGCGCATTTCCCGGCGCAGGCCGCGCACTTCCTCGAGGATGTCTTCCTGCAGCAGTTGCTGGCGGGCCACTTGCGCGGCCAGTTCGCCCAGGTGGTCGGGGATGCCCGCCAGCTTTTCCAGCCAGGCCGGGTCTTCGCGGCGCAGTAGCGAGAGCAGCTCGCGCAGGCGCACGTGGTCGTCCAGCCAGTTGCGCACCAGCGGCCAGAGGCTGAATTCGCTGATGGTGGCCTGCAGGCGTTCCAGGGTGTCGTCCGGGCCGGTGATGCGCAGGCTGTGCTCGGCGTCGCCGCTGTTGGGCGCCAGCAGCCAGTGCAGCATGGCGCCCAGCGCGCCGCGCACGCGCACGTCCACCGGGCCTTCGTAGTCGCTGAGCAGCTCCACGCCGTCTTCGTAGATCAGCACATAGAGCACCCACATGGGGCTTTCGCCGCGCAGGCGCACCACGGTGCCGTCCAGCGCCGCCAGTTGCCCGCGGCCGCGTTCGTCGCCGGTGAGCGCCTGGTTGAGCAGCGTTTCCAGGGCGCCGTGCATCAGCAGCCCGGTCAGCGACGAGGGGGAGGACATGGGTATACGAAATCCTTCTGTATCAAGGCGTTGGCCCGCTTGGAAGTATGAGGTATTTGCCGTCGGGTTGCCAAAAATTACGTTATTGTGCTTATTTCGCGCGGACCCGCTGCTTATACTAGGTCCTTTCACAATTACATAACATTGGCTTTTGTGACTCGGGTCGACGCTCGCGGGAACTGTTCGTCGTCACTTTAGACGGCTAGTCTAGCCTTTTCCCTGGGAGGGGAGTCTCTGCCCACATGCTGGATTCGATTTTTTCCCATCCGGATTTCTGGAAATACTTCAGTATTCCATTCATAGCCGGCGTGGTCGGTTGGACCACCAACTGGATGGCCGTGCAGATGACCTTCTATCCGTTGGAGTTCCTCGGCATCCGGCCGTTCTTCGGCTGGCAGGGCATCATTCCGTCCAAAGTGGAGAAGATGGCCGCCATCGTGGTGGACAAGACCCTCCAGAAGCTGGGCAGCCTGGACGAGTTTTTCCGTGAGATGGAACCGGAAAAGATCGCCGCCCACCTGACCAAGAGCATCCAGGGCCGCATCGAGGAATACGTCGACGAGGTGATGACCGAGCGCAACGCGGTGCTCTGGGAGAACCTGCCCCTGGCCGTGCGCCGGCGGGTCTACACCCGCGCCCGCCGGGCGATTCCCGCGGTGATGGATAACGTGGTCGACGATATCAGCCACAACCTGGAAAACCTGGTGGACATGAAGCACATGATTGTCGAGCGCTTGCGCTCGGACAAGGCGCTCATGGTGCAGCTGTTCCAGGAAGTGGGCGAGCCGGAATTCCGCTTCGTCATCAATTCCGGGTTCTACTTCGGTTTTCTGTTCGGTTTGATCCAGGTACCGATCTTCATCTTCGTGCCCAGCAACTGGGTGCTGCCGCTGTTCGGCTTTATTGTCGGCATCGCCACCAACTGGCTGGCGCTGAACGTGATCTTCCGTCCCCTCAACCCGGTACGGGTGGGGCCCTTCCGTCTGCAGGGCCTGTTCCTGAAACGGCAGAAGGACGTGGCGGAGTCGTTCGCGCGGCTGACCACCGAAGAGTTGGTGACGCTGCGCAACATCATGCACCAGGTGATCAACGGCCCGCGCGGCGACCGCACCAAGGCGTTGATCAAGCGCCATCTCAAGCCGCTGCTCAACGGCGGTATGGTGCGCACCGCCGCCCAGCTCACCGTGGGCCCGGGCGGCTACGCCGACCTCAAACGGGCGGTGGAAGAGAAGGCCGTGGACCTGGCGGTGGAGCCGTTCGAGGACGACAACTTCAATCGTGAGCGCAGCAGCATTATCGAGCGGCTGATGCGCGACCGCATGCAGGCGCTCAGCTCCGAGGACTTCCAGGACCTGCTGCGGCCGGCCTTCCAAGAGGACGAGTGGATCCTGATCCTGGTGGGCGGCTTCCTGGGCGCCATGGCCGGCCTGGCCCAGCTGATCTTCGTGTTCGGGCTCTGAGCCATGGAGAACGCCACTATCGCCACCGCCGACCTGATCCCGCTGCTGGTGGGCTGCGCGCTGCTGTCGTCGCTGATCACCCTGGCGGTGATCGGCGTGCTGGTGAAGTTCTGGCTGGGGCCGCGCCTGGAGCGCCATATCGACGAGCGCTTCGAGGCCGGCGCCGACCGGCTGACGCAGCGCTTCGTGGCGGTGCTCACCGGCAAATCCCGCGAGGTGATCCGCGACCGCGCCCGCGACCTGGCGCGCTTCGTGGGCGGCCGTCGCGGCCGCGACGCGGACGACGAGATCGACCCCTGACCCCCGGGCCCCACCCGCCCGGTGAGGCGACCCTTGTTCGACAATCAATTGGTTTCGCCTGTCATTTTTGACCTATACTCCCCTGGCGTTGATGGAGTAGAGGATCATGGCCGACCACGACAAACCATCCGATCAGGACCCGCGAATCGACGGCGATGCCGTCCCCGAGCACCAATCCGGAACCCCCGTGGATGAGCGTGGCCACCCGCTGCGCGCGCTCAGCGGTGCGTCCCGCGATCTGCGCAAGTACACCCATCAGATCTGGCTCGCCGGTCTGGGCGCCTTCGCCCGCGCCGAGGAAGAGGGCAACGGCTTTTTCGATGCCCTGGTGGAAGCCGGCCGCGAGGTGGAACGCCGCGCCAAGGACAAAGCGCCGCGCGTCGGTGAACTGAAGGAGCGGGTGCGCCACCATACCGGCGAGACCATGGATCGCATGGAAAAGGCCTTTGACGACCGGCTCGGCAAGGCGCTGTCCCGGTTGGGCATTCCCAATAAGCGTGAGGTGGACGCCCTGCGACAGCGCGTCCAGGAGCTCACCGACGCCCTGGACCATATCGACAAGGACGATCAGGACCCGCCGACGGGCCGCTAAGCGGCCCTTGTTCACCGTTTCCCACCAGTTTGTTCACACTGTTATCCACAAGCCTGGATAAAACCGGACAAAGCCGCCCCGGCGCGACCCGAACAGGGGCAGGGCGGCGGCGTCCCCGCGCCCGAAAAACGGGCAGCCCGCTTTGCCTTCCAATGACGCATTTTCACTATTGACAGGTTTACCGTGGACCGAAACTGTGCACAGGCCGGTAACAAGTGGGAAAGAAGGTAACAAATCCTTCCAGAAGTGCTGTCTTCACCTATAAATAACGGCTAAGTCATTGTTTAATAAGGGTTTTCATATTTTGGTTAAAAAAGCGTCAAATAGACAGAGGGGCCGGATTGCTGCCGCTTGGCCGACTTGTCCGCGCTTTTTCAACAGGTTTATCCACAGTATTTGTGGACAACCCGGCCTGGGGAAAACTCCGTTTCATATGTCTACCGGCGGACGGTTGTGACTGGTTAATTTCACCGCATTCTGGGGGACCGCCCGGCAACACCGCCCTGGCCATGGTCATCCAGTGTTTATCCACAATCTTGCCCACAGGATTTGTGCATAACTTCCGAGGCCATAAAAAAAACCCGGCCGGAGCCGGGTTTTCGTGGTGCGGCAGAGCGCTTGCTTAGAAGCGGTGCTTGTTGCCGTCGATGTCGGCCTGCATTTCCGGGGTGAGACGCTGGTAGCAGCTCTCGCCGGGCAGCAGCACATAGACCGGGTCGTTGTGCTGGTTGAGGTCGTACTTCTCTTCCTTCAGCTTGTTCTTCTGATGCTTGAAGGTGCCGGTGGTCTCCACGCCGTGGTCGGTGATGCGCAGGAACACCGGGATCGCGTAGGGCGGCAACTCGCGCTTGAGGTAGGCGCACAGGGCGGGCCAGTCCACTTCCTCGTGCGGGCGGTCGAGACGCAGCTCAGCCATGCCGGCGCGGCCGTTGGTGCCGGGGATTTCCACGCCGTAGACCACGGATTCGACGATCTGCTCGAAGCCGTCGAGAATCTGCTCCACCTCGGTGGTGGAGACGTTCTCGCCCTTCCAGCGGA
>NZ_CAXPXK010000038.1:0-20610 GCF_964221125.1 Alloalcanivorax sp. | reverse complement strand
CTCCGGTGGGCACCACGTCGGTGTGCCCGGCGAACACCAGCAGCGGGCCGTCGCTGCCGCGCCGCGCCCAGAGGTTGCGCACTTCCTCGAACCACAGCGTCTCGCACTGGAAGCCCAGGGCCTCCAGCTTTTCGACAATCCAGTCCTGACAGCCTTCGTCCTCCGGGGTGACCGAGGGGCGACGGATCAGTTCCTTGGCGTATTCGAGGGTACGGGACATGAATCCGGCTCCAAGCTACAAGCTACAAGCTACAAGCTCGCAGGCCGCCGGGGCCTGCTTGTGGCTTGGGGCTTGCAACTTGTGGCCGCTTAGTTGTGTTTATGCAGCTCTTCGTTGAGCGCCACGGCGGTTTTGTTGGTCTGGCACTGCACCGCGCCGCTCACTGAATCGCGGCGGAACAGCAGATCGGACTGGCCGGCCAGGTCGCGGGCCTTGACGGTGTCCGCCACCTTGCCGTTCTGGTCCAGCACTTCCACCTTGGTGCCGGCGGTGATGTACAGGCCGGCTTCGATGGTGCAGCGGTCGCCCAGCGGAATGCCGGTGCCGGCGTTGGCGCCGAGCAGGCAGTTCTCGCCCAGGGAAATCACAATGTTGCCGCCGCCGGACAGGGTGCCCATGGTGGAGGAGCTGCCGCCCAGGTCGGAGCCCTTGCCCACGAACACGCCGGCGGAGATGCGGCCTTCGATCATGCCCGGCCCTTCGGTGCCGGCGTTGAAGTTGATAAAGCCTTCGTGCATGACGGTGGTGCCTTCGCCCACATAGGCGCCCAGACGCACGCGGGCGGTGTCGGCGATGCGCACGCCGGCGGGTACCACGTAGTCAGTCATCTTGGGGAACTTGTCCACGCTGTTCACTTCCAGCACCTTGCCGTTAAGGCGGGCGAGAAGCTGACGCTCGGGCAGTTCGTTCAGGTCCACGGCGCCTTCGTTGGTCCAGGCCACGTTGGGCAGCAGCGGGAAGATGCCGCTGAGTACCACGCCGTGGGGGCGCACCAGGCGGTGAGAGAGCAGGTGCAGCTTGAGGTAGGCTTCCGGGGTGGAGGCCGGCTCCGCGTCGCTTTCCAGAATGGTCAGCACCACCGGGCGCTCGGATTCCTGGAACGCCACCGCGTAGCTGGCTTCGTGTTCAAAGCCGGCCTCGCGCCATTCCCGGGCGAGGTGCTGGATCTGACGGTGAGTCAGTTCCAGGGCCGCATTGCCGCCTTCATAGCCGACTTCTTCGCTGACCACGTCCACCAGCTTGCTGTCCGGGTTGATCACCGGGTCCGGGTAGAACACTTCCAGCCATTGGTCGTCGCGGTTCTTGCTGCCGCAGCCCAGTGCCATTGCGAAAATATTGCTCATGTTTGCCTCTCTGTCATTCGGTGCGGCGGAGCCGGTGGCTCAGCCCAGCAGTGTTTTCCAGCGGCCTTCTTCAAAGCCGGCTTCGATAATGTTGTCGCTGTGCAGAATCGGGCGTTTGATCAGGGACGGGTTGTCCTGTGCCGCGGCCACCGCGCTTTCCGCGTCCATGTTGTCGCGGGTGCTCTGATCGAGCTTGCGCCAGGTGGTGCCGCGCCGGTTGATCACGGTGTCCCAGCCCAGGGCGTCGATCCAGCGTCGCAGCTGGGCTTCGGGCACGCCGTCCTTTTTATAGTCGTGAAAATGATACTCCAGGCCCTGTTCGTCGAGCCATTTCAGAGCCTTCTTCATGGTGTCGCAGTTCTTGATGCCGTAGACGGTTATCGCCATGGGGTCCTTCCTCCTGGGGCACGTTTACAGACGTTCGATCAGAGCGCGAATGCGCTTGGCGCCTTCCACGCACTGATCCAGTTCCGCGACCAGCGCCATGCGCACCCGGTTCTTGCCGGGGTTGCGGCCCTGCACGGTGCGCGACAGATAGCGCCCGGGCAGTACGGTCACGTTCTCTTCGGACTTGAGGCGGCGGGCGAAGGTTTCATCGTCCACCGGGGTTTTGGGCCACAGGTAGAAGCCCGCGTCCGGGGCGCTAACCTTAAGCGGCTCGCCGAGAATGTCCAGTACGGCGTCGAACTTGCTGGCGTACAGGGCACGGTTGGCGCGCACATGCTCTTCGTCGTTCCAGGCGGCGATGCTGGCCACCTGGTGATGGTTGGGCATGGCGCAGCCGTGGTAGGTGCGGTAGCGCAGGAAGCGGCGCAGGATTTCCGCGTCGCCGGCGACGAAGCCGGAGCGCAGGCCGGGCAGGTTGGAACGCTTGGACAGCGAATGAAACACCACGCAGCGGCGGTAATCATGGCGGCCCAGCTCCGCGCAGGCTTGCAGCAGGCCGGCGGGGGCGCGCTCGCGGTAAATTTCCGAATAACATTCGTCGGACGCGATCACGAAGTCGTACTTGTCCGCCAGGTCGATCAGTGCCTTGAGCTGCGCGCTGCTCAGGGTGGCGCCGGTGGGGTTGCCCGGCGTGCAGATAAACAGCACCTGGGTGCGCAGCCAGGTGCTTTCGTCGACGGCGTCGAAGTCCGGTTGCAGGCCGGTGGCGTCGGTGCAGGGCAAATACACCGGTTCGCCGCCGCCGAGCAGGGCGGCGCCTTCATAGATTTGATAGAAGGGGTTGGGCATCAGCACCAGCGGGCTGCGCTGACGGTCCAGCATCGCCTGGGTGAACGCGAACAGCGCCTCGCGGGTGCCGTTCACCGGCAGCACCTGATGGTCGCTGCTGACCTGCTGCAACTTGAAGCGCCGGGTCAGCCAGCCGGCGATGGCTTCGCGCAGCTCCGGCAGGCCGGCGGTGCCCGGGTACTTGGCGAGCAGGGCGGTATTGTCGCGGAGCGCCTGCTGCACGAAATCCGGCGCCGGGTGTTGCGGTTCGCCGATGGAAAACGCCACCGGGCTTTTGTCACTGGGGGGCAGGTCGGCGAACAACGTGCCCAGCTTCTCGAACGGATACGGATGCAGGCGTTCCAGATCGGGATTCATGGTGTTCCTTAAATACGGCGCAAAGGTAATTAGATGGTGACCGACATGGGGTCGGTTTTGCTGTAATCGTCCAGCTCCTGCTTGAGCGTGGCCTGCAGACGCTGGCACAGCTCCGGATCGGAGACCGGCTGGCCTTCCAGGTCGGTGACGAAGAACACGTCCTCCGCTTTTTCGCCCAGGGTGGCGATGCGCGCGTTCTGCACCAGCAGCTCGAACTGCACGAAGATACGGCCGATATGCGCCAGCAGGCCTGGGCGGTCGAGGGTCTGCACCTCCACCACCGAGCGGTCGTTGACGATGTCGTTGCTGATCATCACCTGGGTGGGCACATCGAAATGCTTGTGGCGGCGCGGCATGCGCCGGCTCACGGTGGCGCCGAAATTTTCCGGCTGCTTGAGCGTTTCGGTGAGCGTTTTGCGGATGTATTCGATACGCGGCCAGTCGTTACCGATGGGCGTGCCGTTCTCGTCGAGCACGATATAGGTGTCCAGGCTGAAACCGTCCGCGCTGGTGATAATGCGCGCGTCCATAATGGTCAGCCCGAGGCTGTCCAGCGCGTTCACCGTGGCGGCGAACAGGTTGCGGGTGTCCGGCGTGTAGATAAAGATCTGCGAGCCGCCTTCCAGGTTGCCGGGGCTGGTTTCCGACTCGCGGATCAATACCAGCGGGTCTTCCTTGTTGGTGCGTTCCAGCAGCGCCTCGGTGTGCCAGGCGATGTCCCAGGGTGTTTCACGCAGGAAGTATTCGTCGCCGATGTTGGCCCACAGCGCTTCGATGGCGTGCGGGTCGTGGTCGCGCTCGGTGAGCAGCTTGAGGGCGTCGTCGCGGGTCTCGTCGATCCAGTCCTGTTTGTCCTGGGGGTTGTTCAGACCGCGCCGCAGGGCGCGTTTGGTCTCCAGGTAGAGCTGACGCATCAGCGAGGCGCGCCAGGAGTTCCACAGCGCCGGGTTGGTGGCGTTGATGTCGGCCACGGTGAGCACGTAGAGATAATCCAGATGCACCAGGTCGCCCACGGTGCGCGCGAATTCATGCACCACGTCCGGGTCGGAAATGTCCTTGCGCTGGGCGGTGACGCTCATGGTCAGGTGGTTGCGCACCAGCCAGGCCACCAGCTTGGCGTCCCAGTTGGTGAGGCCGTGGCGCTGACAGAAGGCGATGGCGTCGTCGGCGCCCAGCTCGGAGTGGTCGCCGCCGCGGCCTTTGGCGATGTCGTGGTAGAGCCCGGCCACGTACAGCAGCTCGGGCTTGGGCAGCCGGTAGAACACCTCGCAGGCCACCGGGAATTCGTCGCGCTGGTCGTCGTAGCGCAGGCGCCGCATGTTCTTGATCACCAGCAGGGTGTGCGCGTCCACGGTGTAAATATGGAACAGGTCGTACTGCATCATGCCGATGATGCGGCCGAACTCCGGCAGGTACTTGCCGAGGATGCCGTAGCGTTTCATGCGGCGCAGTTGCGAGAACAGCGCGTGCGGGCTGCGCAGCAGCTGCATGAACAGGGCGGTGTGGGCCGGTTCCTGGCGGAAGGAGTCGTCGATCAGGGGCCGGGATTCGATCAGCGCGCGCACGGTGGCGGCGCGCACCCCTTTCAGGTCCGGGTTCTGGGCCAGCAGCACGAACACCTCGAGGATCGCCGACGGGTGTTTGCGGAACACGTCCGGCGCGCTGATTTCCAGATAGTCGTTGCGCACCTGGAAACGGCGGTTGAGCGGGCGCACGTTCTCCGGCTCGCCGGCGCGCAGGATCACCTCGTCGAACAGCTGCAGCAGCATCTCGTTGAGCACCGACAGCGCCAGCGCCACGCGGTAGAAGCGCTTCATCAGTTGTTCCACCGCCAGGTTGGCGTCGGAGTCCTTGTGGCCGAGGCGTTCGGCGAGCTGGCGCTGGTGATCGAACAGCAGCCGGTTTTCGTTGCGGCCGGTGAGGCCGTGCAGCTGCCAGCGGATCCGCCACAGCGACTCCAGGCACTTGCTCAGCACGCGGTGCTCGTCGGCGGTGAGGAAGCCGGCGTCGACCAGCGCTTCCAGGCTGTCGGCGCCGAAGTGCCGCTTCGCCACCCAGGCGATCATCTGCACGTCGCGCAGGCCGCCGGGGGCGTTCTTGATGTCCGGTTCCAGGTTGTATTCGGTGTCGTTGAACTTGCGGTGGCGGGCGGTCTGCTCTTCCCATTTGGCGGCGAAGAAGCGGTCGGTGGGCCACATCGCGTCCGGCCCGGTGAGCACCGCGAGATCCGCGCGCACCCGGTCGTCGCCGGCCAGGGTGCGTGCTTCCATGATATTGGTGGCCACGGTGATGTCCTGGCCCGCCAGGCTCACGCACTCGTCCAGGGTGCGCACGCTGTGGCCGATTTCCAGGCCGATGTCCCACAGAAAGGCGACGAAGCCTTCCAGGGCGGAGCAGGCCTCCGGGTTGGGGGCGTCGCGGAACAGCACCATCAGGTCGACGTCGGAGTGCGGGTGCAGTTCGCCGCGGCCGTAGCCGCCCACCGCCACCAGGGCGGCCTCGGCGAAGCGGTCCAGGCCGAACAGCGACCAGGCGGCGATCAGCACCCGGTCCACCAGCCGGGCACGGCCGTGCACCAGCTCGGTGATCGGCGCTTCGTGAAAGGCCTCGTCGAGGCGCGCCTGGCCGGCCTCCAGGAATTCCCGGGCGGCGAGCCCCGGCTGATCACTGTCGCGCAGGGTGTCGAGCAGCGAGTCTTGGCTCATCGGCGGATCCAGGTTCATAACGGGGCGGCCTCGGCAGCGGCGTTAAAGACGGCGTTAGTAAAGATCGGATTCTTCCTGACGGGCGGTGAGTACCTCGTAACCGTCGGCGGTGACCGCCAGGGTATGCTCCCACTGGGCGGACAGCTTGCGGTCCTTGGTGACCACGGTCCAGCCGTCGGGCAGCACCTTATTATGGGCTTTGCCGGCGTTGATCATCGGCTCGATGGTGAACACCATGCCTTCCTGCAGCTCCAGGCCGGTGCCGGGCTTGCCGTAATGCAGCACCTGCGGGTCTTCGTGGAACACCTGGCCGATGCCGTGCCCGCAGTATTCGCGCACCACGGAGAAGCGCTCGGATTCCGCCAGTTTCTGGATGGTGTGGCCGATATCGCCCAGGCGCACGCCGGGCCGCACCATCTTGATGCCGGCCAGCATGCACTCGCGGGTGGTGTCCACCAGCCGCTGGGCCAGCACCGAGGGCTCGCCCACGTAGTACATCTTGCTGGTGTCGCCGTGCCAGCCGTCCTTGATGACGGTGACGTCGATATTAAGGATGTCGCCCTTTTTGAGCACCTTTTTCTCGTTGGGAATCCCGTGGCAGATCACATTATTCACCGATGTGCATATCGACTTCGGGAAGCCCCGGTAGCCCAGGCAGGCGGGGACCGCGTTCTGCTTGTTGACGATGTGGTCGTGGCAGATGCGGTCCAGTTCCTCGGTGGTGACCCCGGGCTGGACGTGCTCGCCGATCATTTCCAGAACTTCGGCGGCCAGGCGGCCCGCTTCGCGCATTTTCGCGATGTCTTCCGGGGTTTTTATGGTGACGTTCATGTTGATCAGAGAAACTCCAGCGTTTTCAGTGTCTTGGGCGGCAAATGCGGGGGCGGGGCGGTGTCTTGTATACCGCTTTTCCGTTGCCCGGCAGGGGCGCTTGTGGTATAAAGCGCGCGCCTTCGTCGCTCATGGGCGGTGCAACATTGTACCCGCTCGGTGTCGGCGAAGGGAAATCACACACGTTCCGTCACATGGCCCTGGGTGCCTTCCTGCTTGATCACTGTCACCGCGACGAAAGCGCGGCGGCACAGAGTAGAGGGGGTTGGGTCATGCGGGAATCGTGGAGGCCTAACCCAATTGGAGAAAGACCATGTCCAGCGTAACGATGCGCGATATGTTGAAAGCCGGTGTCCATTTCGGCCACCAGACCCGTTACTGGAACCCCAAGATGAAGCCCTTCATCTTCGGCGCCCGTAACAAGATTCACATCATCAACCTGGAAACCACCCTGCCTCTGTTCAACGACGCGCTGTCGTTCCTGAACAAGCTGGCGGCCAGCAACAACAAGATCCTGTTCGTCGGCACCAAGCGCGCCGCTCAGAACGCGGTCCGTGAAGAAGCCAAGCGTTGCGGCATGCCGTACGTGGATCACCGTTGGCTGGGCGGCATGCTCACCAACTGGAAGACCATTCGCCAGTCCATCAAGCGTCTGCGCGACCTGGAAGCCCAGGAGCAGGACGGCACCCTCGGCAAGCTGACCAAGAAAGAGCACCTGATGCGTCAGCGCGAGATGGAGAAGCTGGAACGCTCCATCGGCGGCATCAAGGACATGGGTGGTCTGCCGGACGCCCTGTTCGTGGTGGACGTGGATCATGAGGACATCGCCGTTCAGGAAGCCCGCAAGCTGGGTATCCCGGTGGTGGCGGTGGTCGACACCAACTCCAACCCGGACGAAGTGGACTACGTGATCCCGGGCAACGACGACGCCATCCGCGCCATCCAGCTGTACGTGAAAGCGGCCGCTGACGCGATCATGGAAGGCCGTGAGTACGCCCAGACCCAGTCCGGCGGCGACAGCGAGTTCGTTGAAGTCGAGGACGCCGAAGGCGAGAAAGCCGAGGGTTGATGACGCCGGGGCGGGCGCGGCCCGCCCCGACACCGGGGGTTGTTCCCCGATTCAAAGATTTAAAGAGGTAAGCATGGCTGCTGTAACTGCTTCAATGGTTAAAGAGCTCCGCGAGCGCACCGGTCTCGGCATGATGGAGTGCAAGAAGGCCCTGGTCGCCGCTGAGGGTGACATTGAGCGCGCGATCGACGATCTGCGCAAATCCGGCCAGGCGAAAGCCGCCAAGAAAGCCGGCCGCACCGCCGCCGAAGGCGTGGTGATGGTGGCTACCACCGAAGACCGCAAGCGCGCGGTGATGGTGGAGATCAACTCCGAAACCGACTTCGTGGCCCGTGACGACAACTTCCTGGGCTTCGCCAACAAGGTGGCCCAGGCCGCCCTGGACGCGGACGAAGTGGACGCCGCCAAGATCGTGGCACTGAGCCTGGAAGACGGCTCCACCGTGGAACAGGCGCGCGAGTCGCTGGTTCAGAAAATCGGTGAAAACATCCAGGTACGCCGCGCGGTGCGCCTGAACGCCACCGACGGTGTGGTCGGTTCCTACGTGCACGGCGGCAAGATCGGCGTGCTGACCGCGCTGTCCGGCGGCGAGCCGGAGCTGGCCAAGGACGTGTGCATGCACGTGGCCGCCGTGGCGCCGATGGTGGTGAACTCCGAGAACGTGCCCGAGGACGTGCTGGAAAAAGAGCGTGAGATCATCCGCGCCCAGCCGGACATGGAAGGCAAGCCCGCCGAGATCGTCGAGAAGATGGTCGGTGGTCGGATCAACAAGTTCCTCAAGGAAGTCAGCCTCACCGATCAGCCGTTCGTGAAGGACCCCAACACCACCGTGGGTCAGCTGGTCAAGGACGCGGGCGCCGAAGTACTGGCGTTTGAGCGTCTGGTGGTCGGCGAAGGCATCGAGAAAGAAGAAGTCGACTTCGCGGCTGAAGTCATGGCGCAGGCTAAGGGCTGATCGCGACCGAAGCACCGCTTCGCAGCGCGATCAGCGACCGGCCAGGGATGGCCGGGCCGGGCTTTCCGAATGCGATGGCGTGGCGCCAGGGATGGCCGGCACGGCCTGGCCGGGTAAGCCGCTTCGCAGCACGACCAGCGCGACTGGTGGCGCCTGCTTCCGGCGCCGTTCCGGTAAAGCCGGTTGTGCGGAAGCCACAAAACGCCTTGCTGGCCTGACCAGCAAGGCGTTTTTTTCGACTTGCATCCTGCCTCCGGCGGGGTAGTGTGCTGAATGGATTGAGATGAACGGCGGGTATTCATGAGTGGCGGAGATCAAGAGATGGCCAAGAACAAGGAGCGCTCGCCGCGCTACAACCGTATTCTGCTGAAATTGAGCGGTGAAGCGCTGGCGGGCGAAGAGGGGTTTGGAATCGACCCGCGGGTGCTGGACACCCTGTCATTGGAAATCGGCCAGCTGGTGGGCATCGGCGTTCAGGTGGGCCTGGTGGTCGGCGGCGGCAACCTGTTCCGCGGCGCCGCCCTGCAAACCGCCGGCCTGGACCGGGTGGCGGGCGATCATATGGGCATGCTGGCCACGGTGATGAACGGCCTGGCGCTGCGTGACGCCCTGGAACGGTCCAATATCCGCACCCGGCTGATGTCGGCCATTCCCATGAGCGGCATCGTGGAGCATTATGACCACCGCAACGCCAACCGGCACCTGAAGAACGGCGAAGTGGTGATTTTCTGCGCCGGCACCGGCAATCCGTTTTTCACCACGGATTCCGCGGCCTGTCTGCGCGGTATCGAGATCAGCGCCGACGTGGTGCTCAAGGCCACCAAGGTGGACGGCGTCTACAATGACGACCCGGTGACGAACCCCCAGGCGGAGAAGTACGATCACCTTACCTACGACGAGGTGATTGACCGCAAGCTCGGGGTGATGGATCTGACCGCCATCTGCCTGTGCCGTGACCACGGCATGCCGTTGCGGGTATTTAACATGAACAAGCAGGGCGCGCTGCTCGGCCTGATGCTGGGCGGCAACGAAGGCACCCTGGTTGTGGCTGACAAAGAAGGCGAGGAATAAAGGTGATCGAGGATATCAAGAAGGACGCCCAGTCGCGCATGAAGAAGAGTCTGGAATCGCTCGACGTGGCACTCAAGCGGGTGCGCACCGGACGGGCGCATCCGAGCCTGCTGGACGGTGTGACCGTGGCCTACTACGGTTCGCCCACGCCGCTCAGCCAGTTGGCCAACATTTCCGTGGAAGAGGGCCGCACCCTGGTGGTGTCGCCGTTCGACCGCTCCCTGGTTCCGGAGGTTGAGAAAGCGATCATGACCTCCGACCTGGGCCTGAACCCCTCCACCGCCGGCACGGTGATCCGACTGCCGCTGCCGCCGCTCACCGAGGAAACCCGCAAGGACCTGGTGAAAGTGGTGCGCGCTGAAGTCGAGCACGCCCGGGTGGCGATCCGCAATATCCGCCGTGACGCCAACGGCGACCTGAAAGATCTGCTCAAGGAGAAGGAAATCTCCGAGGACGAAGCCCGCCACGGCGAAGAGCAGATTCAGCAGCTCACCGATAAAAGCGTGGCCGAAGCCGACGCCATGCTCAAAACCAAGGAAGAGGAGTTGATGACGGTATAAGTGGCGGGGCGCAAGGGCGCCCGCCGACCGTTGTCCAAACACACTGTACGGGTGAATTCGGGATGCGGGCCCACCGCAGCCCGATGTTTTTTTATGGAAGACAGCAAAGCCGACTCCTCCGCTCCCGATATCGACTCCCATCAGGGCGCCGTTCCCCGCCATGTGGCCATCATTATGGATGGCAACAACCGCTGGGCGCGCCGCCGTGATCTGCCCGGGGTGGAAGGCCACCGGGCCGGTGAAAACGCGGTGCAGACGGTGATCCGCCGGGCCGGCCAGCGCGGCGTGGAAGTGGTCACCCTGTTCGCCTTCAGTTCCGAGAACTGGCGCCGGCCCCCGGAGGAAGTGAACCATCTGATGGGGCTGTTCGTGCGCGCCCTGGGCGAACGGGTGGACGAGCTGCAGGAAAACGGCGTGCGGCTGCGTTTCATCGGCGAGCGGGCCGCGTTCGGCGAGGATCTGCGCCGGGGCATGGCCGACGCCGAGCAGCGCACCGCCGGCAACCAGCGAATGACCGTGGTGGTGGCGGTGAATTACGGGGGCCAGTGGGATCTGGCCCAGGCCGCCGCCGAGCTGGCGCGCCGGGTGCGCGACGGCGAACTGGCCCTGGAGCGGGTCGACGCCCAGGCCCTCGGCGCCGAGGTCAGCATGGCGGACCTGCCGGCGCCGGATCTGCTGATCCGCACCGGCGGCGAACAGCGCCTCAGTAACTTCCTGCTGTGGCAAAGCGCGTACAGTGAATTCTATTTTACCCCGGTGCTGTGGCCGGACTTCGACGCCGACGCTTTTGATGCCGCCCTGGCGGATTACGCCGGCCGCCAGCGTCGTTTCGGTCGTTCCGGGGAAGAGGTGGAGCGCCTCAAGGGAGAACAATAATGCTTAAATTGCGGGTGATCACCGCTCTGGCGCTGCTGCCGGTCGTTCTTGGCGCGGTATTCGGCCTGGAGCGGGGCCCCTTCGCCCTGGTGGCGGGCGCGTTTTTCCTGATCGGCGGCTGGGAATGGTCGGCGATGATGGCGCGTTTCTCCACGGCGGCACGCCTGCTTTGGTGCCTGTCCCTGGCGCTGTTGATGCTGGGGGCCGAAGTGTTCCGCCCGGCCTGGGTGCTCAACACGCTGCCGCTGTGGTGGCTGCTGGCACTGGTGGCGGTGCTCGGCTACCCGCGCACCGCCAGCCACTGGTTCCGCCCGGCGGTGCTGGTGCCGGTGGGCTGGTTGCTGCTGGTGCCGGCCTGGATGGCGGTGGTGGAACTGCAGGACAACGGCGCGCTGGGTCTGGCCGGGCCCTGGGCGCTGCTGTTCGTGCTGGTCTGGGTATGGGCGGCGGACACCGGCGCCTATTTCGCCGGCCGCGCCTTCGGCCGCCACAAGCTGGCACCGGCGGTGAGCCCCGGCAAGACCGTGGAAGGCCTGCTGGGCGGCGTGGCGCTGGCCCTGGTGGTGGTGGCCGCGGTGTTCTACACCGGCTGGCTGGACGCGTCGCTGCCGGCGCTGATGATGGTGGCGCTGCTCACCGTGCTGGCGTCGGTGCTCGGCGACCTGTTCGAGAGCATGGCCAAGCGCCAGCGCGGCATCAAGGACAGCGGCACCGTGCTGCCGGGCCACGGCGGCATGCTCGACCGCATCGACAGCGTCACGGCGGCCCTGCCGGTGGCCCTGGCGGGGCTCAACTGGTTCGCTCTCCCTGGAGGCACGTTTTGATGACCGACCGGAGTCTGGAAACGGTCACTATTCTCGGCGCCACCGGCAGCATCGGCCGGCAGACGCTGGATGTGCTGGCAAGAAACCCAGAGCGTTACCGGGTGCTGGGCCTGACCGCCGGACACCGCTGGCGGGAACTGGCCGAGCACTGCCTGACCTGGCGGCCCCGCTTCGCCGCCCTGGCCGACGAGCAGGCCGCCGAGGCGCTTCGGAACCATCTCCGTGAGGCCGGGTCTCACACCCAGGTCCTGGCCGGCCATGCCGGCGTGGCCGAGGTGGCCGCCCTGCAGGAGGCGGACACCGTGGTCGCCGCCATTGTCGGCGCCGCCGGTGTGCGGCCGACCCTGGCGGCGGTGGAAGCGGGCAAGAAGATACTGCTCGCCAATAAAGAGACCCTGGTGGTCACCGGCGCCCTGTTCATGGAGGCGGTCAAGCGCCATGGCGCCACGCTGCTGCCGGTGGATTCGGAGCACAACGCCATTTTCCAGTGCCTGCCGGCGGACGGCGTCGGCCCGGGCGTGCGGCGCCTGCTGTTGACCGCCTCCGGCGGCCCGTTCCGGGGCTGGACCCGGGAGCAGCTCACCGCGGTGACGCCGGAGCAGGCGGTGTGCCACCCCAACTGGGACATGGGGCCGAAGATCTCCGTCGATTCCGCCACCCTGATGAACAAGGGGCTGGAGTATATTGAAGCCTGCTGGCTGTTCGCTGTGGCGCCGGAACGCATTGACGTGGTGATTCACCCGCAGAGCGTGGTGCACTCCATGGTCGAGTATCTGGACGGTTCGGTGCTGGCGCAGATGGGCACGCCGGATATGCGCACCCCGATCGCCTGCGCGCTGTCCTGGCCGGAGCGCATCGAGTCCGGGGCGTCGAGTCTTGATTTCGCGACGCTGTCGGGCCTGGATTTCCAGGCCCCGGACAACGACGCCTTCCCCTGTCTGGGCCTGGCCCGGCAGGCGATGGAGGAGGGCGGCGCCGCCACCGCGGTGCTCAACGCCGCCAATGAGGAGGCGGTGGCCGCGTTTCTGGATCGCCGGCTGGGCTTTAACGCCATCGGCGCCGTGGTGGAGGAAACCCTGCAACGTACGCCGTCCTCGCGGTGCGCCGACGTGGACGCGGTGATGGACGTGGATGCCCGTGCCAGAGACCTGGCGCGGTCGCTGATTAGGGAGTGGGCATGCTGACGGTGCTGGCCTTTATAGTCACCATTGTGGTCATAGTGGCCTTCCACGAGTGGGGGCACTTCCTGGCCATGCGGGCGTTCGGCATCCGCGTGCTTACCTTCTCCGTGGGCTTCGGCCCGCGCATCGCCCGCTTCACCGACAAAAAAGGCACCGACTGGGTGATCAGCGCGATCCCCCTGGGCGGCTTCGTCAAACCGCTGGACCGCCGCGATTCGGAAATGCCGCCGGACGCCAACATGGACGAGGAGTTTTCCGGCAAGCCGGCCTGGCAGCGGGTAATCACCTACGCCGCCGGTCCGGTGTTCAACTTTATTCTCGCCTTTATTATTTACTGGCTGCTGATGATGAGCGTCGGCCAGCGCGACGCCCTGGCGGTGGTCGGGGTGCCGGCGCCGGACTCGCCGGCCGCCGAAGCCGGCTTCCAGCCCGGCGATCAGTGGCTGGCGGTCAACGGCAAGCCGGTGGAAGGCTGGCAGGACGCGGTCAGTGAGCTGGTGCTTTACCTGGGCGAGGACGAGCCGGTCAGCGTGCGCGTGCGCCAGTCCGGCGGCGACACCGCCGAACGCCGCCTGCCGCTGGCCGCCTGGTCCGAAGACCCCGAGCAATCACCGCTCACCGTGCTGGGGCTGCGTCCGGCGGTGCTGATCGGCCAGGTGGCCGAGAACAGCGGCGCGGTGCAATCCGGCATTCGCCCCGGCGATCTGGTACTGTCCACCGCCGGCGAGCCGGTCACCGGCTGGGGCGGCTGGAGCGAGCAGCTGCGCGCCAGCCCCGGCGAGGAGTTGCCGGCGCGGGTGTTGCGCGACGGCCGCGTCGTCGATCTCACCCTTTACCCGCAACCGGTGGAACAGGACGGCGTCACCGTGGGTCAATTGGGGGTGGGCTCCGGCGGCCTGGTGGAGCACACCTATAACCCGCTGGCCGCGGTGGGCGCCGCCGGCGACCGTTTCGGCCAGCAGGTCAATGTGATTATTACCAGCGTAGCGAAGCTGGCCACCGGGCATCTGCCGCTGGACAGTCTCGGCGGACCGGTGACCATCGCCCAGGTGGCGGGCGACAGCGCCGCCCTGGGCGTCGCCAGTTTTCTTATGCTGTTGGCTTACCTGAGCATTACTCTGGGGGTCATCAACCTGCTGCCGATACCGATGCTGGACGGCGGCTGGATTCTCTTCGGCATCATTGAAATGATTCGCGGGCGCAGCCTGCCCGAGCGGTTTATCGTCGCCGCTCAGGGTGTGGGTCTGACGCTGGTGGTCAGTTTCATGTTGTTGGCCATCTATAACGACCTGGTGCGACAGTTTTCATGAATTTCGGAAACACCACTAAAACCCTGCTCAGCGGGGCCCTGGCCCTGGTTCTTATCTTCTCGCCGGTGACCGTCGGCGCGCAAAGCGGCGGTGGCGCCTTGCCCTTCCAGGTGCGCGATATCCGCGTCGAGGGGCTGCAGCGCATCCCGGTGGAGCGCGTGTACGCGGAGCTGCCGATCCAGCCCGGTGACACCGTCAACCGGAACGACGTGGTGCAGGCGGTCAAGCGGCTGTTCGCCACCGGCGACTACGAAGACGTGCAGCTCGGCCGCGACGGCGACGAGCTGGTGGTGGTGGTGGCCGAGCGCCCCAGCATCGCGCGCATCGATCTGGACGGTAACAAGCAGATCGAGGAAGAGGACCTGCGCCAAGGCCTCACCCAGGCGGGCCTGGCGGAGGGCGAAGTGTTCCAGCGCTCCACGCTGGAGGCGATCTCCGGGGAGCTGGAGCGCCAGTACATCGCCCAGGGCCGCTACGGCGCCGACATCAGCACCGAGGTGGTGCCGCTGCCGCGTAATCGGGTGGCGCTGGACATCCAGATTTACGAAGGCAAGGCCGCGCGCATCAGCGACATCAACGTGGTCGGCAACACCGTGTTCAGTGACGAAGAGTTGCTGGAGGACTTCGAGCTCAGTTCCTCGCACTTTTGGTCGTTCATCAAGGGCGACGACAAGTATTCCCGCCAGCGTCTGGCCGGTGATCTGGAACGTCTGCGTTCCTATTACCTGGATCGCGGCTATATCAACTTCTCGATCGAATCCACCCAGGTGTCGGTGACCCCGGACCGGGAGCGGGTGCTGATCACCGTCAACGTGGCCGAGGGCGACCAGTTCCGCGTCAACGACGTCAAGCTGTCCGGCGACCTGGTGGTGGATGAAAGCGAGCTGACCCCCTTGCTGGTGCTGCAGGAAGGCCAGGTGTTCAGCCAGCAGCTGGTGACCTACACCAGTGACCTGATCAAGCGCCGTCTCGGCAACGAGGGCTACACCTTCGCCGAGGTGCGGGGCGTGGAGCAGGAAACCGGCGACGGCAACACCGTGGACGTGACCTTCTTCGTCGACCCGGGCCGCCGCGTTTACGTGCGCCGCCTGAGCTTCGTCGGCAACGCCAAGACCGAAGACGAAGTGCTGCGCCGGGAGATGCGTCAGTTCGAGGACGCGCCGGCCAACACCTCGCTGATCGACCTGTCCCGCGAGCGCCTGCAGCGTCTCGGCTACTTCAGCTCCGTGCAGGCGGACACCGAGCGGGTCCCCGATTCCGAGGACCTGGTCGACGTGGAATACGAAGTGGAAGAGCAGCCCTCCGGCTCCATCGGCGCCAACGTGGGTTACTCCGACGCCTCCGGCGCCATCTTCGGCGCCAACGTCAGCCAGAACAATTTCCGGGGCACCGGTAACCGGGTGTCGTTCTCCCTGAGCCGCAGTGCGATCCGCGACTCCTACAGCTTCTCGCACTACAACCCGTACTACACGCTGGACGGCGTGAGCCGCGGCTTCAGCCTGTTCCATTCGGAAATCGATTTCGATGAAACACGGATTTCCTCCTACGCCGCCGACCGTTCCGGCGGCTCGGTGACCTTCGGTTATCCGATCTCCGAATACTCCCGTCTCAGCTTCGGCGGCACCTTCGAGCGCACCGACGTGCAGAGCGGTGACTACATCGCCGTCGCCATTGACGACTTCCTGCAGCGCGAAGGGGAAGAGTTCGACGAGTTCAAGTTCAACGCGTCATTGCGCACCAGCACCCTGAACCGGGGCATCCTGCCGGACCGGGGCTGGGCCAGCACCTTCAATCTGGAAGCGGCGGTGCCGGGTTCCGATTACCTGTTCTACAAGGCCAGCTGGGACGGTGAGAAATATTTCCCGATCACCCGCAACTGGACACTGCGGGCGCGCGGTGAAGTGGGCTACGGCGACGGTTACGGCGACGACAACGGCCTGCCGTTCTTCGAGAACTACTATTCCGGCGGTATCGGTTCGGTGCGCGGCTTTGAATCCCGCTCGCTGGGCCCGCGCTCGCCGGCGTTGTTCTACGCCGATTCGTCGGTGGCCGACCCCGATCCCGATCCGATCGGTGGTAACCTGCTCACCGAAGCCAGCATCGAGCTGATTTTCCCGACGCCGTTCGCGCCGGAATCGCGCAGCATCCGAACCTTCCTGTTCGTGGACGCCGGTAACGTGTTCGAAACCCGGCAACAGGATATCATGCAGGACTTCGACGCCACCGAACTGCGTTCCTCGGTGGGCATCGGTTTGAGCTGGCTGACCGCCATCGGTCCGCTCAGCTTCAACCTGGCCACACCGATCAACGATGAATCCGGTGATGACACGGAAGTATTCCAGTTCTCCCTGGGGCAAACTTTCTAGGAGTTAATTATGAAAAAATATTTGCTTGCCGTTGCACTGATGTTGCCGCTTTTCGCCCAGGCCGAAGGCCGTACCGGGGTGGTTGACCCGATCGGCGCTTTGCAGGAAGCCAAGGAGTTCCAGGACCGTTTCGGCAAACTGGAATCCTCGCTGAAAGACGAACAAAACCGTCTCGACCGTCTCGGCGGTGAGGTGGAGAACCTGCGCGGTCGCCTCGAAAAAGAGGGCATGACCATGAGCGAGGACGAGCGCGAACAGCTGCAGACCCAGGGTCAGCAGAAGATGATTGAGTTGCAGAACCTGCGCCAGTCCGCGCAGCGCAAGCTGAATAAGGGCCAGCAGGAGATCCTTCAGGTGATGGAGCCCAAGCTCAAGCAGGCGGTGGAAACCGTGGCCGAGCGGGAAAACCTGGATATGGTGCTGAACGCCCAAGCGGTGGTCTACGTGAAGTCCGACATGGACATCACCGAGGCCGTCACCAAACAACTCAATTCGATGAAGTAATCGGATGCCTGTGACAGCACCGAAGACGGTCCGCCTCGACGTTCTTGCCCGGGAACTGGGCGCCGAGCTGCACGGACCCGGCGACCTGGAGGTCACCGGGCTGGGTACGCTGGGCGCCGCCGGCCCGGGCCAACTCACGTTTCTCGCCAACCCCCGCTACCGCGCGCACCTGGAGAACAGCCAGGCCGGCGCCGTGTTGCTGCGCGCCGACCAGCTGGACGTCTGTCCGGTGGCGGCGCTGGTGGTGAAGGATCCCTATCTGGCGTACGCCAAGGCCAGCCACTTCTTCGACACCGCTTCGGTGCCGGCGGCCGGTGTTCACGCGGCGGCCTGCGTCGCCGAGGACGCGGTGGTGCCGGCCTCGGCCTCGGTGGGTCCCAACGCGGTGATCGAAGCCGGCGTGGTGCTGGGCGAGGGCGTGGTGATCGGCGCCAACAGCGTGGTGGGCGCCGGCAGCAGCCTGGGCGACGGCTGCCGTATCTGGCCAAATGTTACAATTTACCATGGTGTCCACATCGGACCGCGCTCTATCATACACGCCAATTGCGTCCTGGGTGCCGACGGCTTCGGCTTCGCGCCCACTGCGTCCGGCTGGAGCAAAATCGCCCAGGTGGGTGGGGTGCGCATCGGCGCCGACGTTGAAATCGGCGCCGGCACCACCGTTGACCGGGGTGCGATCGACGACACGGTGATTGGCGACGGCGTGATTCTGGACAACCAGATTCAGGTGGCGCACAACGTGGTGATCGGTGATCACACCGCGGTGGCGGGCAAGGTCGGCATCGCCGGCAGCAGCCGGATCGGCGCCTATTGCATGATCGGCGGCGCCGCCGGGATCTCCGGGCATCTGGAGATCTGCGACAAGGTGCAGATTCTCGGCATGTCGCTGGTGTCGCGCTCGATCACCGAACCGGGCACCTACGGGTCGGCCCTGCCGGTGGACAAACAGGACCGTTATCGCCGGAACGTGGCCCGTTTCCGGCATCTGGATGAACTCTACCGCCGGGTCCTAAAGCTGGAACGCGACGCCGAGTAGCTCGGCCGCGGGCGGCGGCCAGCGTCACTTTTGGAAAACACAATCATGATGGATATCCATGAGGTGAGGGAGTATCTGCCTCACCGCTACCCTTTTTTGCTGGTCGACCGCGTGGTTTCGGTCGAGCCGGGCAAACGCATCGAAGCCTATAAGAACGTTTCCATCAACGAGCCGTTCTTCAACGGTCATTTCCCCGACGAGCCGATCATGCCCGGTGTGCTGATCGTCGAAGCGCTGGCCCAGGCGGCCGGCATTCTCGGGTTCGTGACCGCCAACAAAAGGCCTTCCGACGGCTTTATCTACCTCCTTGTGGGCACCGACAAGGCGCGCTTCAAGCGCCAGGTGGTGCCCGGCGACCGGCTCACGCTGCACGCGGAGTGGCTCACTCTGCGTCGCAACATCGCCAAGTTTTCCTGCCGCGCGGAAGTGGACGGTAAAGTGGTCGCGGTTTCCGACCTGCTGGTGGCCGAGCAGCGTAGCTGATCCGTTGATGGGGCCGTCGCCGTGGGCGGCGGCCTCGCGTATACTCCAGCACACCAAAACGCCAGGGCAAAAGCGCATAACAATGACTCACCCCGCAGCGATTCATCCCACAGCCATTATCGATCCGACGGCGGAGCTGGACCACGACGTTCAGGTCGGTCCTTACTCCATCATCGGGCCCCGGGTGCGCATCGGCGCGGGCACCGTGGTCGGACCGCATGTGGTGATCAACGGCCCCACCGTGATCGGCAAGAACAACCGCATTTTCCAGTTCGCGTCCGTGGGCGAGGACTGCCAGGACAAGAAGTACAAGGGTGAACCGACCCGCCTGGAGATCGGCGACAACAACGTTATCCGCGAGCATTGCAGCATTCACCGGGGCACCGTCCAGGACCAGAGCCTGACCCGCATCGGCGACAATAACCTGCTGATGGCCACCGTCCACGTGGCGCACGACTGCATGATCGGCAACGACAATATTTTCGCCAACACCACCGGCATCGCCGGCCACGTGCACATCGGCGACGGTGTGATCCTGGGCGGCATGACCGGCGTGCATCAGTTCTGCCGCATCGGCTCCTACGCCATGACCGCCGGCTGCAGCCTGGTGCTCAAGGACATTCCCGCCTTCGTAATGGTCAGCGGCAACCCGGCCGGCGCGCGCAGCATGAACTTCGAGGGCATGCGGCGGCGCGGCTGGGACGCGGACGTGGTGGCCACCCTGCGGCGCGCCTACAAGACCGTCTACCGCCAGGGCCTGACCCTGGAGCAGGCGCTCGCCGAGCTTGAGCCGCAGGTGGCGACCTGCCCGCAGCTGGCCATGTTCGTGGACTCCCTGCGCGCTTCGGAGCGCGGCATTACCCGCTGATAGGGCGCTGTTATGAACTCCTCTCCGGCGCCTCTCATTGCTGTGATCGCCGGCGAGGCGTCCGGGGATCTGCTCGGCGCCGGCCTGATCGGCGCCCTGCGCGAGCGTTTCCCCGGCGCCCGCTTTATCGGCGTGGGCGGCGAGAACATGGCCGCCGCCGGCCAGCATTCCCTGTTCCCTATGGAAAAACTGTCCGTCATGGGCATCACCGAGGTGATCGCCCATCTGCCGGAACTGTTCCGCCTGCGCCGCCGACTGGTGGACGACCTGCTGGCGCGGCGCCCGGACGTGGTGATCACCATTGATTCCCCGGATTTCACCCTGGGCGTGGCCAAACGGGTCCATGCCGCCGGCTTGAAGACCGTGCACTATGTCAGCCCCTCGGTGTGGGCCTGGCGCCAGGGCCGGATCAAAGGCATCCGCCGGGACATCGACCTGATGCTCACCCTGTTCCCGTTCGAGGCCCGTTTCTACCAGGAACACGGGGTGCCGGTGGCGTTCGTCGGCCACCCCCTCGCGGACATGATCGAGCTGACCGTGGACGCCGCCGCCGCCCGGGCGGAACTGGGGCTGGCTCCCGAGGGCCCCTTACTGGCGGTGCTGCCGGGCAGCCGGGGTGGGGAAGTGGCGCAACTGATGCCGGAATTCCTGGACGCCATGCAGCGGCTGCACCGGCACCGGCCGGCGCTACGCTTCGTGATTCCCGCCGCCAACGCCGCCCGGGGCGAACAGATCCGGGCGGCGCTGGCCGCCGCGCCGGCGCTGCCGGTGACCGTCACGGACGGCCGCAGCCGCACCGTGATGGCCGCCGCCGACGTGGTGCTGATGGCGTCCGGCACCGCCACCCTGGAAGGCCTGTTGCTGAAGAAGCCCATGGTGGTGGGCTACCGGCTGGGCGCGGTCACCGTCGCGATCGTCTCGCGGTTGGTGAAAAGCGAGCATGTGGCGCTGCCCAACCTGCTGTGCCGCCAACGGCTGGTGCCGGAGCTGGTGCAGGACGCCTTCACCGGCGCCGCCCTGGCCGAGGCGGTTCA
>NZ_CAXPXK010000037.1:0-7491 GCF_964221125.1 Alloalcanivorax sp. | reverse complement strand
CAACCTGGTCGCCATGCTGTTCGACTTCATCCTCGACGACGAGGGCCTGCCCTCGGAAATCAAGGCGCTGATCGGCCGTCTGCAGATTCCTCTTTTGAAGGTGGCGATCGCCGACAAGACCTTCTTCAGCAACGAAGAGCACGACGCCCGCCTGCTGCTCAACACCCTGGCCCGCGCCGGCTGCCAGTGGGACCCGCAGCAGGGCTACGACGACGAGACCTACCAGCGCATCGACCGGGCGGTGCACGCCATCATCGACGATTACGACGAAGACGCCGCCCTGTTCAGCGAGCTGCTGGCGGAGTTCGAATCGTTCTTCAGCGACCAGCGCGCCCGCGCCGAGCGCGTCGCCGAGCGGGTGCGTGAAGCCGAGGAGGGCAAGGCCCGCGCCGAGCAGGCCGCCGACGCGGTGCGCCGTTACATCGACGCGCGCCTGGCCGGCCGCCAGGTGCCGGACGTGGCGGTGCGCCTGCTGCGCCAGGGCTGGCAGCAGGTGCTCTACCTGACCTGGCTGCGCCAGGGCGAGGACAGCGACACTTGGCGCCGCTACGCCAAGGTGGTGGACGCGCTGGTGTGGAGCGTGATGCCCCACCGCGCGCCGGCGGACCTGGAGAAGCTGCGCGACCTGAGCCCGAAAGTGGTGCGCGCGCTGGAGCACGGCCTGGAATCCATTCAATACGACGCCGGCGAAACCCGCGCCCTGCTGGATGACCTGCTGGCCGTACACGACAGCCTGATCAAGGGGCTGGAGACCGAGCGGGTGGCGGTGCCCAAGGCGCCGGAGCCCGAGCCGCCGGCCCCCTCGGCGCTGCCCGACGACCACGAGCTGGTGGTACGGGCCCGCCGCCTGCGCGCCGGCCAGTGGCTGGAAATCGGCGACGGCGACGACGCCCAGCGCGCCAAGCTGGCCGCCAACATCCGCGACGGCGCCAAGCTGGTGTTCATCAACCGGCGCGGCATCAAGGTGCGCGAATACGACGCCGCCGGCCTGGCCCAGGCGCTCCACGACGGCGAGGTCAAACTGATCGAGGACGGCGCCCTGTTCGACCGCGCCCTGGAAGCCGTGATCAGCGACCTGCGCCGCATGCAAAGCGCCTGAGATCCGGTGCGAGCGGGCCTTTGTGGGGGCGGACCCTTGTGGGAGCGGGCCCGGCCCGCGAAAATAGCGCCATGCTGACGCTCACCAATCACTGGGTGGACCAGGCGCGCAAAGTGCCGTCGCCCAACTTCAACGCCCGCCCGGACCCGGAAGACATCTCCCTGGTGGTGATCCACAACATCAGCCTGCCGCCGGAAGAGTTCGGCGGCCCCCAGGTGGAAGCCTTTTTCCAGAACCGCCTGGACCCGTCCGAGCACCCGTACTTCGAAGAGATCCGCGACCTGAAGGTATCCTCCCACTTTCTGATCCGCCGCGACGGCGAGCTGGTGCAGTTCGTCGCCTGCGACCAGCGCGCCTGGCACGCCGGCGTCTCCCGCTGGCGCGACCGCGACAACTGCAACGACTTCGCCCTCGGCATCGAGCTGGAAGGCGCCGACCACATCCCCTTCGAAGACGCCCAGTACCGCAGCCTGCGCGCGCTGCTCGACGCTCTGATCGCCCACTACCCGCGCCTGTCCGACGACGCCATCACCGGCCACGAGCACATCGCGCCGGGCCGCAAGACCGACCCGGGCCCGGCCTTCGACTGGACCCGACTCTAAGACGTGGTATAAACGAGAGTATGAAACTACTCGTTATTCTGCTCGTGCTCGCCCTGCGCCGTCGTGACGGCGGCTGGCCGCTTTGGTTGACCCGCGAGGAGCGCCATCAGCGCTTTATCGACCGGCTGTCGCCGGGCGGCGGCGCGCTGGCCTGGTGGCTGGCGGTGGCGTTGCCGACACTGCTGGTGGCGCTGCTGTTCAGCTGGCTGTGCGGCCTGGCGGGCGCGCTGCTCACCCTGCTGCTGGGCGGCGTGCTGCTGCTCTGGCTGATCGGCGTGGAGAGCGAGTTCCGGCGCATGGACACCCTGCTGGTGCGCGGGCGCATGAACGACCGCGACGCCCTGGCCGGCAGCGCCGCCCGGGCGTTCGACACCGGGCCGCTGGATGACGGCCCGGACAGCGAGCGGGCCTGGTTCAACGATCTGGCCGACCGCTTCGTGCTGCGCGCCGGTGACCTGTTCGCGGTGCTGTTCTGGGTCACGGTGCTGGGCTTCGGCGCGGCGCTGCTGTTCGTGCTTAACCGGGCCTGGCTTCGCCGTCACCCGGAGCACAGCGACTGGGCCCGCAGCCTGGACATCGCCCTGGCCTGGATCCCGGCGCGCCTGAGCGCCCTGGCGCTGGCCCTGGTGGGCCATTTCGGCATGGTCGCCCAGGCCGTGAGCGGGCGCATCTGGCGCCTCGACGACAGCCGCGGCCTGCTCACCCTGGCCGCCGACGCCGCCCTCGGCGGCGACGCCGACAGCGACGAGCCCGCCTTCCAGGCCGGCGTCAACCGCCTCGAAGCCCTCCAGGAGCTGATGCTCCGCGCATTAGCGGTGTGGCTTATTTTCGCCGCGCTCTGGGCTGTATTGCCCACCTAGCTGGAGCGAGGCCCGTTCCCACCCGCGACCTTCATGGACATGAAGCTGTCCGTTCTTGCTGCTATGATCGGGTGACGAGACGGCCTATATACCCCGCGCCGTTTCCGTCGTTTACCCCGCCGTCGCGGCGATCCCGCGCCGGCCAGGCACTGCGAAAAAGGACGCGCGCCCATGCAGAACAGAAACTTCTTCGAAGACGTGGACCCGGAAGAAACCCGGGAATGGCTCGAGGCACTGGAATCGGTGCTGGAACAGGAGGGGCCCGAACGCGCCGGCTGGCTGCTGGAAACCCTCACCAATGAAGCCCAGGAACAGGGCGTTATCCGCACCCACCTCGACACCCCCTACCTCAACACCATCCGCCCCAAAGACGAAGCCCCGATCCCCGGCGACATCTACATGGAACGACGCATCCGTTCTCTGGTGCGCTGGAACGCGCTGGCGATGGTGATCCGGGCCAACAAGGACAACGACGACGAGCTGGGCGGCCACATCGCCACCTTCGCGTCGTCCGCCACGCTCTACGACGTCGGCTTCAACCACTTCTTCAAAGCCCCCCACGAGGACAACCCCGGCGACCTGGTGTATTTCCAGGGCCATTCGGCGCCGGGCATCTACGCCCGTTCCTACCTGGAGGGGCGCATCACCGAACAGCAGATGGACAACTTCCGCCGTGAAGTGGACGGCGAGGGGCTGTCGTCCTATCCGCACCCGTGGTTGATGCCGGATTACTGGCAGTTCCCCACCGTGTCCATGGGCCTGGGCGCCATGCAGGCGATCTACCAGGCGCACATCATGAAGTACCTGCAGAACCGGGAGCTGATTCCGGACCGCAAGCGCAAGGTGTGGGCCTTCCTCGGCGACGGCGAGATGGACGAGCCTGAATCCCTGGGCGCGCTGTCCATGGCCGGCCGCGAACAGCTGGACAACCTGATCTTCGTGGTCAACTGCAACCTGCAGCGTCTGGACGGGCCGGTGCGCGGCAACGGCAAGATCATCCAGGAGCTGGAAAGCCTGTTCCGCGGCGCCGGCTGGAACGTGATCAAAGTGGTCTGGGGCCGGCTCTGGGACCCGCTGCTGGAGAAGGATTCCGAAGGCCTGCTGCGCCGCCGCATGGATGAAGCGGTGGACGGCGAATACCAGGCCTACAAGAAAAACGGCGGCGCCTACACCCGCGAGCATTTTTTCGGCAAATACCCGGAGCTGAAGAAAATGGTCGAGCACATGAGCGACGAGGACGTTTATCGTCTGAATCGCGGCGGCCATGACCCGTTCAAGGTGTACGCGGCCTACCACGAGGCGGTGAACCACACCGGCCAGCCCACGGTGATCCTGGCGAAAACCGTGAAGGGCTACGCCACCGGCGCCGGCGAGGCGGTCAACAAGACCCACCAGATGAAGAAGATGGATCTGGAAAGCCTGAAGGAATTCCGCGACCGCTTCGACATGCCGTTCACCGACAAAGAACTGGAAACCGTGCCCTATTACCGGCCGGATGAGGATTCCGCGGAGCTGCGCTACATGCGCGAGCAGCGCGAAAAGCTGGGCGGCTCTATGCCGGTGCGCCGCCGCCACGCCAGCCAGAAGCTGACCATCCCCAAGCTGGAGTTTTTTGAATCCTTCCTGGAGGGCAGCGGCGACCGGGAGATTTCCACCACCATGGCGTTCGTGCGCATGCTCAGCACCCTGGTGAAGGACAAGAGCATCGGCGATAGGGTGGTGCCCATCGTCCCCGACGAGGCGCGCACCTTCGGCATGGAGGGCATGTTCCGCCAGCTCGGTATTTATTCGTCCAAGGGCCAGCGCTATGAGCCCGAGGACGCCGGCCAGGTGATGTATTACCGCGAAGACAAGAAAGGCCGCATCATGGAGGAGGGCATCAACGAAGCCGGCTCCATGTCCGGCTGGATGGCCGCCGCCACCAGTTACAGCGTGCACGACTTCACGCTGATTCCGTTCTTTATCTACTACTCCATGTTCGGCTTCCAGCGCACCGGCGACTTCTGGTGGGCCGCCGGCGACAGCCAGGCGCGCGGCTTCCTGCTGGGCGGCACCGCCGGGCGCACCACCCTCAACGGCGAGGGCCTGCAGCACCAGGACGGCCACAGCCACGTGCTCACCAGCACGGTGCCCAACTGCGTCAGCTACGACCCGACTTACGCCTACGAGCTGGCGGTGATTCTGCAGGACGGCCTGCGCCGCATGTACGAGGAGGAAGAGAGCGTCTTCTACTACCTGACGCTGATGAACGAAAACTACCTGCACGGCGCCATGCCCAAGGGCGCCGAGGAAGGCATCCGCAAGGGCATGTACCTGTTGCGCGAAGGCAAGGGCAAAGGCGGCAAGAAAGCCAAGCGGGTGCAGTTGCTCGGGTCGGGCACCATCCTGCGCGAAGTGGAAGCGGCGGCGGAGCTGCTGCGCGAGGACTTCGGCGTGGCCGCCGACGTATGGAGCGTCACCAGCTTCAACGAACTGCGCCGCGAAGGCCTGCGCGCCGACCGCGACCGCCTGCTCAAGCCGGATATGAAGATCGCGCCCACCTGGGTGGAGCAGTGCCTGGACAAGCGCCAGGGTCCGGTGATCGCCTCCACGGATTACATCAAGGCCTACGCCGACCAGATCCGCCCCTGGATCAAAGCGCCCTACCGGGTGCTGGGCACCGACGGCTACGGGCGCAGTGATTCCCGCGCCAAGCTGCGGCACTTCTTTGAAGTGGACCGTTACTTCGTGGTCCTGGCGGCGCTCAGCGCGCTCAAGGACGAAGGCGAAGTGGACGCCGCCACCGTTAAGGAAGCGATCCAGAAATACGGCATCGACCCGGAAAAACCCTACCCGGTGATCTCATAAGGAGCCTGCCATGAGCAAGGAAACCATCCGGGTACCCGATGTGGGCAGCAGTGATCCTGTTGACGTCATCGAGGTGTCCGTCAAAAAAGGCGACAGCGTCGAAGCCGAAGACACCATTGTCGTGTTGGAGTCCGACAAAGCGTCCGTGGAAGTGCCGTGCCCGAAAGCCGGCACCGTTCTCGAACTGCTGGTGAAAGCCGGCGACCGGGTCAAGGAAGGCGACCCCCTGTTGGAGCTGGACACCGAAGCCGGCGACGGCGGTACCGAAGACGACCAGTCCTCCGGCGACGAACCGGAAAACGAGCCGGCGGCGGAAAAGGATCAGTCCGGAGACAACGAGCAGGGCGGAAAGGAAGAGAAGGCCGAACCGAAAGCGGACGAGAAGCCGGCGAAAAAAGAGAGCGGCGGCACCCGCGAGGAAACCATCCCCGCCCCGGACCTGGGCGACATCGACGAAGCGGAAATCATCGAGCTGTCGGTGAGCGAAGGGGACACCGTGGAAGCGGAACAGACCATTCTGGTGCTGGAATCCGACAAGGCGTCCCTGGAAATCCCCAGCCCGGCCGCCGGCACGGTGAAAAAGCTGCTGGTGAAAACCGGCGACAAGATCACCTCCGGCACCGAACTGATGGTGCTGGAAACCACCGGCGGTGGCGAAGACGAATCCAGTGATGACCAGCCCGCCGAAGAGACGTCCGGCGACAGCAAGCCCGGTGGGAGCAAGTCCGGTGGGAGCAAGTCCGGTGAAAGCGAGTCTGGTGGGAGCGGGCCTGCCCGCGAAGCGTCCAGCACGCAGGATTCCGGAGGCATCGGCGAGCACCCGGCCAAATCCGGCGCCGCCGCGGCCGGCCGGCCGTCCAGGAACGTGCACGCCGGTCCGGCGGTGCGCAAGCTGGCCCGGGAAACCGGCGTCGACCTTGGTGCCGTGCCGCCCAGCGGCCCCAAGGACCGCATTCTCAAGGAGGATGTGCACGCGCACATCAAGCAGCGCATGGAACAGCCGGCCGCCGCCGGCGGGGCCGGCGCGCCGGACCTGCCGGAGATCGACTTCAGCGAATTCGGGCCGGTGGAACGGGACGAGCTCAACAAGCTGCGCAAGGTGGCGGCCAGGAATCTGCACCGCAGCTGGGTCACCATTCCCCACGTTACCCAGTTCGACGAGGCGGATATCACCGAGCTGGAAGCGTTCCGCAAAAGCCAGAACAAGGCATTGGAGAAAGAGGGCGTCAAACTCACCATGCTGGCGTTTCTGGTGCAGGCCTGCGCGCGGGCGTTGCGTAAGTTTCCGAGGGTGAACAGCTCGCTGGAACCGTCCGGTGAGGCACTGATCCTGAAGGACTATGTGCACATCGGCATCGCCGTGGACACGCCCAATGGCCTGGTGGTGCCGGTGCTGCGCGACGCGGACAAGAAAGGGCTCAGCCAGATCGCCACGGAAATCGGTGAGCTGGCGGCCAAGGCCCGCGACCGCAAACTGTCACCGGCGGACATGAAGGGCGCCAGCTTCAGCATCTCGTCGCTGGGCGGCATCGGCGGCACCGCCTTTACGCCCATCGTCAACTGGCCGGAGGTGGCGATTCTCGGCGTCAGCCGTTCCGACACCAAACCGGTGTGGGACGGCAACGCCTTCCAGCCCCGGCTGATGCTGCCGCTGTCGTTCTCCTACGACCACCGGGTGATCGATGGCGCCGACGCGGCGCGCTTCACCACCTACCTCAGCGGCCTGCTCGGCGACATGCGGCGCGCCCTGTTGTAGGAGCGGGCCCTGCCCGCGAAAGGGCGGCCTCGGCCGCCCGGCAGGATACCAGAGGCCGTTGCAACCGCAGCACAAAACAGCGTCTCTGGAATCCCGCCGGCCGGCTTGGCCGGCCTTTCGCTTGCAGGCAAGCTCCCACAATCAGTTATTACCGTGGCGCTCTTTCCACTTTTCCTTCTTTTCCTGCCATTTTTCCATCCGGTCTTTCTGGTGCTGTTCGTACTGGGCGCGTTGCTCGTCGTTCAGCACGTCACGGATTTCTTCCTGGGTTTCCTTGTGCAGTTCGCGCATCTCTTCGCCTTTCTCGCGGTAGATTTCGCGCACTTC
>NZ_CAXPXK010000036.1:0-3338 GCF_964221125.1 Alloalcanivorax sp. | reverse complement strand
TATCGGCAGCGCCACGGCATCGCAGAGCATCATAATCGCCCGCTTCTGCGACCTATTACAGCGCAGCACCAGGGCAGCAACCTTATACAACAGCGCTTTCAACGGCGATTCACTCCACATCCGGGGCCGGCGGCGCGCATCTTCACCCGATACACACCTTACAAGCAAGGTTAGCGCATCTTGGCAGCAGGCGCTTCAGCTACTCGGTCTCCCGCGGCGCCCCGGCCTCCCCCCTCAGCCTCGCCCACCACAGGCCGATGATCTCTTTGAGATTTCGTTCCATAAGACTGATATTGCCTGATCTGGGTATCTGATTGCCGACCACACCGTCCGACACCAGACCCTGAGTAGGCGCCGGCACCACCGCCAGCCCTTTTTCGTCGAACAGTGCCACCGCACGGCGCATATGCAGGGCCGAGGTCACCAGAATCATAAGTTCGCCGGGTTTTACCCAGCGCGCCACCGCGTCCGCTTCAGCTTCAGTATTGACCGGCTCGCGGGCACGCAGAATAGCTTCCGGCGGCACGCCCCAGGACGCCGCCACGGTTGCCAGATCGTCCGCCGTGGTCAGGGTGTGCTCGGTGACATCCGGTACACCTCCGGTCACGATCAATGTCGCTGCCGGCAACTGCCGGTAAAGCCGCACCCCCTCGGCCAGTCGGTGCAGGGAGTTCGTGGACAGGCGGCTCACCGGAGATAGGGACGGGTCGGGCCGCGAGCCCGCGCCGAGCACCACCACCCAGGAAGCGTCCGGCGGCATCCAGAGACGCGGGTAGTCGTTCTCTATGGCGGTGGCAGCCTGTCGAGGCAGCAGCGGCACCGACAACAGCAACAGCAGGAGCGTCCCGGACGTAAGCGCCACCAGACTCAGCCGGCGGGCACGGTTCAGGTACAAGAGCACCAAACCGAGGATCAGCAGACCAAGAATCAGCGGCAGCGGCATCAACAGCGCGCCCGCCAGCTTGGTCAGCTGAAAGGACATCAGCCGGCGGCCTCGTTCATCACCTCAGCGAGAGCGTCCACGGTGCGTTGCATATGGGCGTCTTCCAGGGTGGGATGAACCAGGAACATAAGACTGGTCTCGCCGAGCTCACGGGCCACCGGCAGGGGCCGTGCGGGCGCCAGCCCCGCGTCCTGGAAACAGCGCTCCAGGTACACTTCGGAACAGGACCCGGAGAAGCATGGCACGCCCCGCTCCACCATGGCGGTCATGATCCGGTCACGGCTCCAGCCCGGGTTCAATGCTTCCGGCTCCACGAACACATAGCCTTTATACCCGGCGTGCGCCGCGGCTTCCGGCAGTGCCGGGACGCGCAGGCCAGGCAGGCGCCGGCCGGCGTCCCACAGGGTCTGACAGTGTGCCTGTCTGCGCCGGGTCCACTCGCCCATGCGCTGTAGCTGAATGCGGCCGATGGCCGCCTGCATTTCGGTGAGCCGCCAGTTATGGCCGAAGCTTTCGTGCAGCCAGCGAAAACCGGGGGGATGGTCACGCTCGTAGACCGCCTCCCAGCTCTTGCCGTGGTCCTTGAGACTCCACATCCGCGACCACAGTGCCGCATCGTTGGTGGTGACCATGCCGCCCTCGCCGCCCGTGGTCATAATCTTATCCTGGCAGAACGACCAGCAGCCCACATGTCCCAGACTGCCCACGGGGCGGTCTTTCCAGGTGGCGCCATGGGCCTGGGCGCAGTCCTCGATCAGCCACAGCCCGTGTTCTTCCGCCAGCGCGCCCAGGGCGTCCATATCACAGGGCCAGCCGCCCAGATGCACGCACAGAATGGCTTTCGTCGCCGGCGTCAGTGCCGCCGCCACGGTGGCGGCGGTGAGATTCTGGGACTCCCGGTCCACGTCGGCGAATACCGGCCGGGCGCCGGCGTTCACCACCGCGCTGGCAGTGGCGAGATAGGTGCGCGGGGGCACAATCACCTCATCGCCCGGGCCGATGTCCAGCCCACGCAGCGCGAGATCCAGCGCCAGGGTCCCGTTCGCCACGGCCACCGCATGCTCGGTGCCGGTAAAAGCGGCGAACTCGCGCTCGAAATGACGCCCCTCTTCGCCGGTCCAGTAGTTGACCCGGTTGGAGAGCAGCACCCGGCGGACGGCGTCCGCTTCTTCCTCGCTATAGCTTGGCCAGGGCGGGAAAGGTCCGTTCAACATAGATTCAATCCGAGGGCTGGGTAAACAGGC
Source organism: Alloalcanivorax sp. (assembly GCF_964221125.1). Classification (NCBI taxonomy): domain Bacteria; kingdom Pseudomonadati; phylum Pseudomonadota; class Gammaproteobacteria; order Oceanospirillales; family Alcanivoracaceae; genus Alloalcanivorax; species Alloalcanivorax sp. The sequence goes on along the minus strand of NZ_CAXPXK010000036.1, from coordinate 1,151 downwards.
TGCTGGTGGACGGGTCGGCCAGGGACTCCAGAATGGTGCGGCTGACCAGGGTGCACTTCACCCCGTTGATGACTTTATAGGCGCCGTCATAAGGAGGGAACCAGAAGGCGCGAATTTTACGCTCCACGTCATCGCCCTCCTTCACCTCCTTCATCGCCTCCATCCGTGCCCGGCTGACGTAGCGGCCACCGGTATTGGGCGTGGTGGCCAGGCGCTGTTCGCTCGCCAATAGTCGCTCTGTGATCTCCTGGAACTGGGCGAGCAGCAGGGGCTGCGCCTTGGCCTCCAGGGTGCGGGCGGTTTCGCGCTGTCGATCCACCGGGAACTCACGCACCTGGATGATTTCGCCGGTATCGATATCCTCATCCACGTAATGGGCGGATACCGCCCAACGGGGAAGGTCTTCGAGAATCGCCAGGTTATAGCCGGCGGTGCCTTTGTATTCCGGCAGAGGCGCGGGATGGAAATTAACCACCCCTCGACCGCAATGCTCCAGCAAAGGAGCGCGGATCTTCTGCCAGTAGAGCATGGAAAGCCCGAGATCCACGGACAAGGAGCCGTCGGTCACCCCGGCCTCCACCTCCTCACGGCTGAGTATCGGCACGCCGGCATCGCGGGCCACCTCGCTGGTCGGAGACACCGCCAGGTGACTGTCGGTGATGACACCCACCACCGAAACGTCGTCGCGTTCCAGCAGCCAGGCGAGCGCCTTGGCGGCCACGGGCTTGCGGCCCATGAAAAGTACGTTAATCATTCGTCGTCATTACCTTTGAAATAGTCCGTGGTGGCGTGGCCGTCCTTGGAAACGCCGTCGCGGCGCAGCACCGTCCAGGCCGTGAGCAGCAGTATTTTCAGATCCAGCCACAGACCCGCATGGTCGACATACCACACATCCAGATCGAATTTTTCCTGCCAGGTGACATTATTGCGCCCATTGATCTGCGCCCAGCCGGTAATACCGGGGCGCACCTCATGACGGCGGCGCTGGTGGGCGTTGTAGAGCGGCAGATAGGCCATCAACAGGGGACGCGGCCCCACCAGGCTCATGTCACCGCGCAGCACGTTGAGCAGCTCCGGTAGTTCGTCCAGGCTGGAGCTGCGCAGAAAACGACCGAATGGAACCAGCCGCTGGTCGTCCGGCAACAGCTCAC
>NZ_CAXPXK010000035.1:0-86824 GCF_964221125.1 Alloalcanivorax sp. | reverse complement strand
GCACCAACCTGATCGGCATGGGCGTGATGCCGCTGCAGTTCCAGGAGGGCACCACTCGCCACACCCTGGGCATCGACGGCACCGAGGTGTTCGACGTGGAAGGCGAGCCGTCGCCGCGCGCCGAGCTCACCCTGGTGATGCACCGCGCCAACGGCGACGTGGAGCGCATCCCTGTGATCTGCCGCCTGGATACCGCCGAGGAAGTCTCGGTGTATTCCGCCGGCGGCATCCTGCAGCGCTTCGCCAAGGACTTCATGCAGGCCGCCAGCTAACGCAATCGCGAGGATCCGTACCATGGCTCACGCAGCCCAGATCAAAATCCCCGCCACCTACATGCGTGGCGGCACCAGCAAGGGCGTGTTCTTCAGCCTTAACGATCTGCCGGAAGCGGCACGCGTCCCCGGGCCCGCCCGGGACGCGCTGCTGCTGCGGGTGATCGGCAGCCCCGACCCCTACGGCAAGCACACCGACGGCATGGGCGGCGCCACGTCCAGCACCAGCAAGACGGTGATCCTGTCGAAAAGCGACGGCCCGGACCACGACGTGGACTACCTGTTCGGCCAGGTCTCCATCGACAAGCCGTTCATCGACTGGAGCGGCAACTGCGGCAACCTGACCGCGGCGGTGGGCGCCTTCGCCATCAGCAACGGCCTGGTGGCCGCCGACCGCATCCCCGATAACGGGGTGGCGGTGGTGCGTATCTGGCAGGCCAATATCGAAAAGACCATCGTCGCCCATGTGCCGATCACCGACGGCCGGGTTCAGGAAACCGGCGACTTCGAGCTGGACGGGGTGACCTTCCCGGCGGCGGAAGTGGTGATCGATTTCATGGACCCGGCGGACGGCGACGGCGCCATGTTCCCCACCGGCAACCCGGTGGACGACCTGGACGTGCCCGGTATCGGCACCATCAAGGCGACCATGATCAACGCCGGTATCCCCACCGTATTCGTCAATGCCGAGGACGTGGGCTACACCGGCGCCGAGCTGCAGGGCGACATCAACGAGGACGCCCGCGCCCTGGCCATGTTCGAAACCCTGCGTGCCCACGGCGCCCTGCGCATGGGGCTGATCCAGTCCCTGGAAGAGGCGGAGCAGCGGCAACACACGCCCAAGGTGGCGTTCGTGGCCGGCCCGCGCGACTATGTGGCGTCCAGCGGTAAAAAAGTGGCCGCCGGCGACGTGGACCTGCTGGTGCGGGCGCTGTCCATGGGCAAGCTGCACCACGCCATGATGGGCACGGCGGCGGTGGCCATCGGCACCGCCGCGGCGATTCCCGGCACCCTGGTGAACCTGGCCGCCGGCGGCGGCGAACGGGACGCGGTGCGTTTCGGGCACCCGTCCGGCACCCTGCGCGTGGGCGGCGAAGCCCACCAGCAGGACGGCGAATGGGTGGTCACCAAGGCCAGCATGAGCCGCAGCGCCCGCGTCTTGATGGAAGGCTGGGTGCGCGTACCCGGAGACGCATTCTAGACAGAAAGGAGGCCCCATGAGCAGCAACGTCGACCAGAACCTGCGCCCGGATTACGATCCGGAAATCCAGGCCATCGTGGACTATGTCCTCGACTATCGGATCGATTCCGAGGAGGCCTGGGACACCGCCCGCAACTGCCTGATCGACACCCTGGGCTGCGGTTTGCTGGCACTGCGTTTCCCGGAGTGCAGCAAACATCTGGGGCCGCTGGTGGAGGGCACCCAGGTGCCCCACGGCGCCCGGGTGCCGGGCACGCCGCACCGGCTCGACCCGGTGAAGGCGGCCTGGGATATCGGCTGCATCGTGCGCTGGCTGGATTACAACGACACCTGGCTGGCGGCGGAGTGGGGCCACCCCTCGGACAATCTCGGCGGCATTCTGGCGGTGGCCGACTACCTGTCACAGAAAAACCTCGCCAACGGCAAGGCGCCGCTGACCATCAAGGATGTGCTCGAGGCCATGATCATGGCCCACGAGATCCAGGGCGTGCTGGCGCTGGAAAACTCCTTTAACCGGGTGGGCCTGGACCATGTGCTGCTGGTCAAGGTGGCCTCCACCGCGGTGGTGGCGCGGATGATGGGGGCCAACCGGGAGCAGCTGCTGTCGGCGGTCTCCCACGCCTGGGTGGACGGCCAGGCGCTGCGCACCTACCGGCACGCTCCCAACGCCGGCTCGCGCAAATCCTGGGCCGCCGGCGACGCCACCAGCCGGGCGGTGCGCCTGGCGGACATCGCCCTGCGCGGCGAGATGGGCATCCCCGGCGCGCTGTCCGCGCCCCAGTGGGGCTTCTACGACGTCCTGTTTTCCAAGACCAACAAGGACCAGAAGCTCAAGCCCGAGGAAGACCGCAAGTTCAAATTCCAGCGTGACTACGGCAGTTACGTGATGGAGAACATCCTGTTCAAGATCAGCTTCCCGGCGGAGTTCCACAGCCAGACCGCCTGCGAAGCGGCGGTCACCCTGCACCCGCAGGTGAAGGACCGCCTCGATGAGATCGACCGCATCGTGATCACCACCCACGATTCGGCGATCCGCATCATTTCCAAGCAGGGGCCGCTCGCCAACCCGGCGGACCGGGACCACTGTATCCAGTACATGACGGCGGTGCCGCTGATCTTCGGCAACCTGGTGGCGGAGCACTACGAGGACGAGTTCCACGAGGCGCACCCGCGGATCGACGAGCTGCGCGACAAGATGGAGATCGTCGAGGACGAGCGCTATTCCAAGGACTATCACGACCCGGAAAAGCGCTCCATCGCCAACGCCATCCAGGTGTTCTTCAAGGACGGCTCAAGCACCGACCAGGTCGCGGTGGAGTACCCCATCGGCCACCGCCGGCGCCGGGAAGAGGGCATTCCGGTGCTGGAGCAGAAGTTCAAACGCAACCTGGCGACCCGTTTCCCGTCGGCCCGGGTGGCGGAGATCATGGACCTGTGTCTGGACCCGGCGCGGCTCAACGACACGCCGGTCAACGAGTTCATGGACCGGTTCGTGATCTGAACCGGCCGCCGGCGGCGCCGGTTATTGCAGCCGGCGCTGCAGGCCGGTGGTGGCGAGGATGCGGGTGCTGATTTCCTCGATGGACAGCTCGGTAGCGTCCAGGTGGGGAATATTGAACTTGTTGTAGAGCGCCTGCAGGGCGCGCACTTCCATATCGCACTGGCGCGGTGACGCGTAGCGGCTGCCCGCCTTGCGCTCGCTGCGAATGGCGCTGAGCCGGTCGGCGTTGATGGTCAGGCCGAACAGCTTGTGTTTGTGCGGGGCCAGCGCATCGGGCAAGCGCAGATCGTCGAAATCGTCCTCGGTGAGCGGATAGTTGGCCGCGAACAGGCCGAACTGCAGCGCCAGATAGAGGCAGGTCGGCGTCTTGCCGGAGCGTGACACCCCCACCAGAATCAGATCCGCCTGGTCGTAATAGCGGGTGCGCGCGCCGTCGTCGTTGTCCAGCGCGAAGTGCACCGCGTTGATGCGGATGCGGTACGCCTGCTGATCGCGGATCGCGTGGCTCTGCCCGACCTTGTGGTTGGCGGTGACGCCGAGCTCGTCTTCCAGCGGCTTCTGGAAGGCGGTGAACAGATCCAGCACCTTGCCCTTGCAGGTGTGCAGGATGGCGCGGTGGTCGTCGTTGACCAGGGTGGAAAAGACGATGGGTTTGGCGCCGTCGGTCTGCGCCGTCCGGTCAATTCGGGCCACCGCTTCCCGGGTCAGGTCATCCGAGGCCACATAGGGGATCGTCACCTGGTCGAATTTGATGCCGCCGAACTGGCTCAGCAGACTGTGACCGAGGGTCTCGGCGGTGATGCCGGTGCCGTCGGAGATAAAAAAGGCGGTTCTGGCCATGGGCTCGATGCTCCTTCCACAAAAGTCGTAACAGATTGCCCAATCCGGGCGGGCAAAGCGCTGATGTTTTGGGTAGAATGGCGCCTCCATTCATTCCGGTAAAGTTAAGAGAGCCTCGAAACACCCCCCGGCGACCTGAAGCGTAAAGCCAGAGCGCGCCAAGAGTGGGTCGGAGGCTCCCCAGGCCAGCAATACTTAAGGAGACGACCTTGGCGGAATACGTAGTCTGGTTTCAGGATCTGGGCAAGGGCGATGTCGAGCGCGTCGGTGGCAAGAACGCCTCCCTTGGCGAGATGATCAGCAACCTGGCGGCGGCCGGCGTGTCCGTCCCGGGCGGTTTTGCGACCACCGCGGAAGCCTTCCGCGACTTCCTCGAGCACAACGATCTGACCACCAAGATCAACGAGGCGCTCGGGGCGCTGGACGTGGAAGACGTGGTGGCTCTGGCGGAAACCGGTGAGAAGATCCGTAAATGGGTGGTGGACGCCCCCTTCCAGCCGGAGCTGGAAGCGGCGATTCGCGACGCCTATGAGAAGATGGGCGGCGGCGACGGCGAACTGCCGGTGGCGGTGCGCTCTTCCGCCACCGCCGAAGACCTGCCGGACGCCTCCTTCGCCGGTCAGCAGGAAACCTTCCTCAACATTCGCGGCCTCGACCATGTGATGGTGGCGGTGAAGGAAGTGTTCGCCTCCCTGTTCAACGACCGCGCCATCAGCTACCGGGTGCACCAGGGCTTCGACCACAAACTGGTGGCCCTGTCCGCCGGCGTGCAGCAAATGGTGCGCTCCGAGACCGGCGCCGCCGGGGTCATGTTCACCCTGGACACCGAATCCGGCTTCCGCGACGTGGTGTTCATCACCGCCTCCTACGGCCTGGGCGAAATGGTGGTGCAGGGCGCCGTGAACCCGGACGAGTTTTATGTCCATAAAAAGACGCTGCTGAACAAGCGCCCCTGCATTCTGCGCCGCAACCTGGGCAGCAAAATGCAGAAAATGGTCTACGGCAGCGAAGCCAGCGCCGGCAAATCGGTGCAGACCGTGGACGTGGACAGCGCCGACCGGCTGCGTTTCTGCCTCACCGATGCCCAGGTGGAGGATCTGTCCCGCCAGGCCATCGAGATCGAAAAGCACTACGGCATGCCCATGGATATCGAATGGGCGCTGGACGGCGACGACGGCAAGCTCTACATCGTCCAGGCCCGTCCGGAGACCGTGAAGAGCCGTTCCGACGCCTCCGTGATGGAGCGCTACCTGCTCAAGCAGACCGGCAAGGTGCTGGTGGAAGGCCGCGCCATCGGTCAGCGCATCGGCGCCGGCCCGGTGCGTATCGTCTCCAACATCAAGGAAATGGACCGCGTGCAGCCCGGCGACGTGCTGGTCACCGACATGACCGACCCGGACTGGGAACCGGTCATGAAGCGTGCCTCCGCGATTGTCACCAACCGCGGCGGGCGCACCTGCCACGCGGCGATCATCGCCCGTGAACTGGGCGTGCCGGCCATCGTCGGCTGCGGCGACGCCACCGACCTGCTCAAGGACGGCCAGGAAGTGACCGTGTCCTGCGCCGAGGGCGACACCGGCAACATCTACGAAGGCAAGCTGGACTTCGACATCCAGCGCAACTCCATCGAGTCCATGCCCAAGCTGCCGTTCAAGATCATGATGAACGTGGGTAACCCGGACCGCGCCTTCGATTTCGCCACGCTGCCCAACCAGGGCGTGGGTCTGGCCCGTCTCGAGTTCATCATCAACCGGATGATCGGCGTGCACCCCAAGGCGCTGTTGAACTACGGCAGCCTGCCGCGCGACGTGAAACAGGCCGCCGACAAGCGCATCGCCGGCTACGACGATCCGGTGGACTTCTACGTCGAGAAACTGGTGGAAGGCATCGCCACGCTGGCCGCCGCCTTCCATCCGGAAAAGGTGATCGTGCGCCTGTCCGACTTCAAGTCCAACGAATACGCCAACCTTATCGGCGGCAGCCTCTACGAGCCGGACGAAGAAAACCCGATGCTCGGCTTCCGGGGCGCCAGCCGCTACATCAGCGAAAACTTCCGCGACTGCTTCGAACTGGAGTGCCGCGCGATCAAGAAAGTCCGTGAGCAGATGGGCTTCACCAACGTGGAAGTGATGGTGCCGTTCGTGCGCACCCCGGGCGAGGCCGAGCAGGTGATCGATCTGCTCGCCAAGAACGGGCTCAAGCGCGGCGACGAAGGCCTGCGGGTGATCATGATGTGCGAGCTGCCCACCAACGCGCTGCTCGCCGACGAGTTCCTGCAGTACTTCGACGGCTTCTCCATCGGCTCCAACGACCTGACCCAGCTGACCCTGGGCCTGGACCGGGACTCCGGCATCGTCAGCCACCTGTTCGACGAGCGCGACCCGGCGGTGAAGGCGCTGTTGAAGATGGCCATCGACGCCTGCAATGCCCAGGGCAAGTACGTGGGCATTTGCGGCCAGGGGCCGTCCGATCACCCGGATCTGGCGCGCTGGTTGATGGACCAGGGGATCTCCTCCGTGTCCCTGAACCCGGATTCGGTGATGGGCACCTGGTTCTACCTGGCGGAAAACCTGGTCGACTGACCCCCGACCCGGTATCCACCCCCGAAAAGCCCGGCCTCGCGCCGGGCTTTTTTATGGTTCATCGCGTTTTGGCTGGGCGGGGTCTCTCCAGCCGGGGTCGCGGGTCTGTGTTATGCCCTTCCGGGAACGCTGTGAATACGTCCCTGTACGCTCCCTGTCGGACGTCCTGTCCTCCAGGGTCCCGGAAGGGCAATAACACAGACCCGCTCCGGGGATAGCTTCTGACACTCCGGGTCATCGCTGGCACCGGAACATTCTACGAAGCGTGAGTTTTGTGGGAGCTTGCCTTGCAAGCGAAAGGGTGGCTTTAGCCACCCGGCAGGATTCCAGAGGCGCTGTTTGTGCTGTTGTTAGAAGTCTCTCTGGCATCCTGCCGGGAGCTTCACTCCCGTTCGCGGGCAAGGCCCGCTCCCACAATCCTCATTTCTTAGCCCCCTTGGCGGTGAATCCCCCAAGGAGCCCCGGGATCGGGTGGGCCCATCCAGGACCGTGTTTGGCCAGGGATGGCCAAAGCGGTCCGCCGCCGCGGCCGAGCCTACATGGACGTACTCGTGGCGTGTCCTGGATGGGCCCACCCGATCCCGGGGCGGGCTTTCTGGAGAGAACGACACCCATTTCCGATAAGATGTCGCCATGACTGACCCCCGATATTTTGCTCTGCCGGTGGACGCCGTGCTGCCGGAGCTGTGCCGTTGTCTGGAAGAGCAGGGCGGCGCCGTGCTGGAGGCGCCGCCCGGCGCCGGTAAGTCCACCCGCGTGCCGCTGGCGCTGCTGGACGCGCCCTGGCGCGGCGACGACCGGATTCTGGTGCTGGAGCCGCGCCGGGTGGCGGCCCGGGCGGTGGCCGGGTTCATGGCGCGGCAGCTCGGTGAACCGGTGGGGCACACCGTGGGCTACCGCACCCGGCTGGACACCCGGGTGAGCGCGTCGACGCGCAGCGAGGTGGTCACCGAGGGCGTGCTCACCCGCATGCTGAGTAACGACCCGGCGCTGGAGGGCTACGCGGCGGTTCTGTTCGATGAATTCCACGAGCGTTCCCTGCAGGCGGACCTGGGTCTGGCCCTGGTGCAGGAGGTCCGTCAGGCGCTGCGCGAGGACCTGCGTTTGCTGGTGATGTCGGCGACGCTGGACGTGGGCCCGCTGGCCGAAGGGTTGGCCCTGCCCACGGTGCGCAGTGAGGGGCGGGTGTTCCCGGTGGAGGTGAGCCATGCGCCGCCGGGCCGCGATCAGGATGTCTGGGATCACTGCGCCCGCCAGGTGGAGGCTCTGGCCGGGGAGGGCACGGTGCTGGTGTTCCTGCCCGGGGTGGGCGAGATCGAGCGGCTGCGCGAGCGGTTGTCGGTGTCGATGCCGGTGCAGGTGCTGCACGGGCGCCTGGCCGGCGACGCCCAGGCGGCGGTGCTGGAAGCGCCGTCCGGGCCGAGGGTGGTGCTGGCCACCAATGTGGCGGAGACCAGTGTCACCATCGAAGGCGTCACCGTGGTGGTGGACAGCGGTCTGGAGCGGCGCCCCAGCTATGACCCGCGCCGCCACCGCAGCCGTCTGGTGACGCGCCGTATCAGCCAGGCCAACGCCGACCAGCGCGCCGGCCGCGCCGGCCGGCTGGGCCCGGGCCGCTGCGTGCGGCTGTGGGCGCGGGAAGAGGTGCTGGCCCGGCATATCGAGCCGGAGATCCACCAGACCGGGCTGGAAAGCCTGGTGCTGGATCTGGCGCGCTGGGGGTGCCGCGACCCCGATCAATTATTCTGGCTGGACCCGCCGCCGGCGGGGCCGTGGCGGGCGGCGGTGCAGCGGCTGCGCGCGCTGGGCGCCCTGGACGGGCAGGACGCGATCACCGACCTGGGGCGGCGCCTTAATGATTTGCCGCTGGCGCCGGAACTGGCCGCGCTGGTGGTGCGCGGCCGCGACGCGGGCCTGGCCGCCAGCGCCGCCCGGGTGGCGGTGCTGCTCAGCGAGCGGATGCCGGGCCTGGACCGCCAGGTGGACTTGGCCGAGCGGCTGCGCCGTTTCACCGCGCGCCCCGGCGACTGGCCGCTGCTTCAGCGGGCGTTGTCCCGGCTGAACGGCGACCGTAAGGACGGTTCGGCGCCGGACGGCGCGCTGGGCCCGCTGCTCGCCGACACCTTCCCCGATCGGATCGCACGGCGCCGGGACGGTGAGGAAGACCGTTACCTGCTGGCCGACGGCAGCGGTGCCCGGCTGCCGCCGGGCTCGCCCCTGGCCGGGCGGGAATGGCTGGTGGTGCTGGACACCGACGGCCGGCCCCGCGATGCCGTGATCCGGCTGGCCTGGGCACTGGGGCCGCCGGAGGTGCCGGCGCTGCTGGCCCGGCACGCCGAGTGGCGGGACCAGGTGGCCTGGGACGATAAATTGCAGAAGGTCAGGGCGGAGCGCCGCTCCGGAGTGGGCGCCATTACCGTGGAGAGCCAGCCGCTGGCGTCGCCCTCGCCGGCGCAGGTGGAGCAGGGGCTGCTGGACGGTGTACGCCAGCAGGGCCTGCGGGTGCTGCCCTGGACCGAGGCCACCCGTCAGTGGCGGGCGCGGGCGGCCTGGCTGCACCGGCTTGAGCCGGAACACTGGCCGGCCATGGACGACGACACCCTGCTGGCCGAGCTGGAAACCTGGCTGCTGCCGTTTCTGGCCGGCCGCCGCGCCCTGCGGGATCTGAAAAACCTGCCGCTGCTCGACGCCCTCAAACTGCGGCTGGGGCCGGGCCAGGCCGGCGAGCTGACACGGCGGTTGCCGGAGCGGGCCACCGTGGCGTCCGGGCGGGCGGTGACCATCAACTACGAGGCCGAGGGCGGGCCCCGTCTGGCGGTGAAACTGCAGGAGTGCTTCGGCATGGAGAGCCTGCCGGCGCTGGCCGAGGGGCGCCTGCCGCTGACCGCCGAACTGCTGACGCCGGCGGGCCGACCGGCGGCGATCACCGCCGATCTGGCCGGCTTCTGGCGCAACGGCTACGGGCAGGTGCGCAAGGAGCTGCGTGGCCGCTACCCGAAACACCCCTGGCCGGAAGACCCGCTGGCGGCGCCGGCCACGGGACGGACCAAGGCGCGCGGAGGCGGCTGAGCGTTTCGGTCCTTTCCTTGGGCGCCCGGCTCTGCTATCAATAGCCGCTTTCGGTGGGAGCGCATTATGAAATTTGATTCCATTATTGATGCCGCCGCCGGGAACCGGATGACGGTTCCCGAGGGCTGGGGGCAGGGCAGAGCCACGTTCGGTGGCCTGGTGGGCGCCATTCTGATTCGTCATATGGACGCCCATCTGGGCGCCGACGCGCCGCCGTTGCGCAGCTTCACCATCTCGTTCGTGGCGCCCATGGTGCCGGGGCCGGTGGACCTGGAAGCGACCACGCTGCGCGCCGGCAAATCGGTCACCCAGGTGCAGGTGATGGCCCGCCAGGAGGGTCAGGTGGTGGCCACCCTGCTGGGCAGCCTGGGCCACGGCCGCGAGTCCAGCATCCGCGTGCCGGGCCCGGAAGCGCCGCGCTGGAAGGCGCCGCAGGACTGCTTCAAGTTGCCCTACATGGAGGGCCGGTCGCCCACCTTTCTGCGCTTTTTCGACATGCGCATTGCCGGCGGCAATATGATCTTCTCCGGCGCCAAGGAGCCGGATTTCCACGGCTATATGCGTTTTGACGAGCCCGGCCAGACCCAGGACGCGGCCACCCTGGCGTGCCTGGTGGACACCTGGCCCGCCGGTGTGCTGCCGATGCTCAGCAAGCCGGCCCCGGCCAGCTCGCTGACCTGGACCATGGAATTGCTGGAGGACCCCCGTGAGCTGGAGCCGGTGGACTTCTGGCAGTACCAGGTGATCACCGACTCGTTCGCCGACGGCTATGGCCAGTGCCAGGCCACCGTGTGGGATGATCGCGGCCGGCCGGTGGCGCTGAGCCGCCAGACCGTGGTGGTGTTCGGCTAATGAGTACCGATCTGCGGCCGCTGACCCCGGACGCCATCGGCGCGTCGGTGCCGCGCCGTGGCCACTGGCTGGTGGCGGCGCTGGGCCGCGCGGTGTTGCGCCTGATCGGCTGGAAGGTGGTGGGCGAGCTGCCGAACGTGCCCCGGGCGGTGATGATCGCCGCGCCGCACACCTCCAATTACGACGGTCTGGTGGGCGTCAGCGCGATCCAGGGGCTGCGGCTGGATATTCGGTTCATGGCCAAGCACACCCTGTTCCGGGGGCCGGCGGGCTGGCTGCTGCGGGCGCTGGGCGGGATCCCGGTGGACCGCGCCCGCTCACGGGGTCTGGTGGAAGACACCAAGAACCTGATGACCGGCGGCCAGCCGTTCTGGCTGGGGATCACGCCGGAGGGCACCCGCACCGGGGCGGAGCAGTGGAAAACCGGCTTTCACCGGATCGCCGTGGACCTGGAATTGCCGATCATCGTGGTGACCTTCTGCTACCGGCGCAAGCAGGCCCGTATCCTCGATGCGTTCTGGCCGAGCGGCGATCAGCAGGCGGACATGGACGCCATCTACGCCATGCTCGACGACGTTCAGCCGGCCCATCCGGAGCGGTTGTCCGGGCCGCTGCGCCGGCTGCGCCAGTAACCGGCCGACAAAGATCGTCTAGCCGGCTTCCTGCCGGTGGCGGCGGATATACTCCTCACGGCCGACCGCGGCCATCAGCGCGTAGGCCAGCGGTGACGCCAGCGATTCCAGTAGCGTGCGGGTGTGGTCGTCGAACGGTTCCAGCGCCGCCAGCTCGATCACGCCCAGCGCCTGGTCGCCCTGCCAGATCGGCAGAAACAGCAGCTCGCCGGGCCGCACCGCGCCGTGGGCGATCTCCAGATCCAGGTAGCCGGCCGGCACATTGTGCCGCACGGTGACGCCGGGGCCGCGCTCCAGCGCGCCGCCGAGCAGGCCGTCCACGGGCACGTTGTCGCGCTCCCGGGCCTGCTGGTTGAGGCCGCGCGCCGCTTCCTGGCGCAAGCGGTCATCGTCCAGCCGGTAGGCGGCGCCGGCGATCGCCTCGGTGCGCTCCAGCATGAAGGTCAGAGCCTGATCCATCAGCACTTCCACCCGGGGGTTGCCGGCGATGTGCGCCATGAACTCGTTCAGCGTGCGTTGCCGCAGCGCTTCCCGGTCGGCGTTGTCGCGCCACTGGCGCAGCCGCGCCGACTCGCGGCCGAGCAGCAGATTGTTGGCATAGGAGCCGCGCGCGCTGGCGTCCAGCATGTAGCCGTTAAGCGCGCACACCACCAGCGGAAAGCCGTAGAACAGCATCAGCGGTACCGGGTCCACGTCCCAGCGTTGCAGCAGCGCCACGGCCAGGGCCACCACCAGCGAGCCCAGGCACCAGAACAGCGTGCGCGTGGGCGGCAGGCGCAGAATCGAAAAGCCGATGATCAGCACATAGATGGTTTCGAAGGCGGCCACCTGGCCGAGGAAGGTGCCGGCCAGATGCAGCGCCCCCAGCAGCGTGCCGGCCAGGGAGGTCATCAACGCCAGCCCGATCAGGGTGGTCACCCAGTCCGCCAGCGCGTCCACCTTCACCGCCACGAACAGCAGCGCCAGGGAAATCGCGATCGGGTAGACGCCGTAGGCCATCCACAGATCCCGGTTGTGCTCGTCCGACAGCAACGACACCGGCACCGATACGATCAGGAACAGGACGATCAGAATATACAGCGAGCGCTGGATCAGCTTGGCCGCGCGGCGCTCGGCGTAGTCGCGGTAACGGTCTTCCAGGGAACCCGGGAAGCGTACCCACAGGGTCTGGACCGCCTGCTTGAGATCCCGCTCCTGGCGGGCGTCCAACTGTGGCGCGGACTTGGAAGTGGTGGAACTCGTCATCGGGGTCCCCTTTATTGTTGCGCTGTCCCGCGCTGTTGTTCAAAGTAAAACAGCCGGGCCGCGTCGCCCCCCGACGGATCGCGGCCCGTGGAGCCCTTGAGCGGCTCCCTAAGAATCAATAGCCAACTAACAGGTGAGAATAATGGCCGATAAAGCCCAGTTTGAACAGGCCCAGAAGGACGTTAAAACGCTGTCCAAAAAGCCGGATAACGACGACCTTCTGTTCCTCTACGCCCACTACAAGCAGGGCAGCGCCGGCGACGTGTCCGGCAAGCGCCCCGGCATGCTGGATATGGTGGGCCGGGCCAAGTACGACGCCTGGGCCAAGCTCAAAGGCATGAGCGCCGACGACGCCATGCAGAAGTATATCGACAAGGTCGAAGCCCTCCTTAAAAGTCACAAATAACTGCTTTGGGACCCGCTGGGGGAGCGGGCAGGCCCGCTCCCGTCTTGCAGCGAGGCGGGTTCATCGGCAGCCGGCCCCTCTGCAGAGAACCACCGCTCTAAAAACATCGCCATCGGCGCGGCGATAAACATGGACGAACTGGTCCCCACCACGATCCCGAACAGCACCGGCAGCGCGAAGCTGGTCACCGCCGGGCCACCGGCCAGCCCCATGGGCAGGATCGCCAGGAAGGTGGTCAGCGACGTAAACAGCGTGCGCCGCAGGGTCTGGGTCAGGCTCAGGTCGATGATGTCTTCCAGCGGCCGCTCCGGGTCCAGCGCCCGGTTCTCGCGCATGCGGTCGAACACCACCACCTTGTCATTCACCGAATAGCCGATCAGTGTCAGCAGCGCCGCCACCGTGGTGAGATTGAACTCCAGGCCGGTGAGCACCAGAAAGCCCAGCGTCTTGCTCAGGTCCAGCCCCAGGGTGATCAAGGCCGCCCAGGCGAAGTGCGGCGCGAAGCGCAGACGCAGATACACCAGCATGCCGGCGCCGGCCAGCAGCACCGCGAGAATACTGGTCTCCACAAAGCCGCCGCTGACGCTGGGGCCGACCACGTCCAGGCGCGGGTAGCTGACCTCCGGCGACACCGCGCTGAGCGCCGCCTTGGCGGCCTCGATGCGGGCGTCGCTGTAGGCGCCGGCGGGCAGGCGCAGCAGATACTGGCCGTCGTCACCGAAGCGCTGCAGGCTGCCTTCCAAACCCGAGGCGGCCAGCCCGCCGCGCAGGGTGTCGATGGTGGCCGGCGTGTGCACCTCCATGGCCACGCCGCCCTGGAAGTCGATGCCGGTGTTGAGCCCCGGCCAGGCGAGGGCGCCCAGGGACGCCACCGACAACACCAGGGACAGGACGATGCCCCGGCCGCGCACCGCCATGAAGCGGATCGGCCGGCGCCGGCGTTCCGCGCCCAGCCAGTCCGGGCCGGGCAGCGTGAGCGTGCCCCGGGTCCGGCCGCGCAGCCGCCACTCCATCAGCAGGCGGGTCACCGAGATCGAGGTGAACAGCGACACCACCAGGCCCACCGCCATGGTCACGGCGAAGCCGCGCACCGGGCCGGCACCGAACTGGAACAGCAGGCCCACGGCGATCAGGGTGGTGATGTTGGAATCCAGAATGGTGGCGTAGGCGCGCTGGAAGCCGGCGCGCAACGCCCCCTGGCCGCTGCGGCCGCGACGGGCCTCTTCACGGATGCGTTCGTTGATCAGGATGTTGGCGTCCACGGCCATGCCGACGCTGAGAATCAGCCCGGCGATGCCCGGCAGCGTCAGGGTGGCGCCCAGCGACGCCAGCAGGCCGATCACCAGCCCCAGGTTGATCACCAGGGCGGTGTTGGCGATCAGCCCCCAGCGCCGGTAGGCGAGCACCATGAACGCCAGCACCAGGGCGGCGCCGATCAGGCCGGTGGCCACCCCCATGCGAATCTGGTCGCCGCCCAGATCCGGCCCCACGGTGCGTTGCTCGACCACTTCGAGCGGCGCCGGCAAAGCGCCGGCGCGCAGCAGCAGGGCCAGGTCGCCGGCCTCGCGGGCGTCGAAGCCGCCGCTGATCTGGCCGCGCCCGGCGGTGATCGGCGAGCGGATCACCGGCGCGGTGATCACCTTGCCGTCCAGCACCACGGCGAACGGGTCGCCCACATGGTGGGTGGTGATCTCGGCGAATTTTCGGGCGCCCTCGTCGTCCAGCTGGAAATTCACTACCGGCTGTCCGGTGCGCGGCTCGAAGCCGAGCCGGGCGTCCTCCAGGTTGCCGCCGTCCAGCAACGGCAGCGGTTTAAGCGGGTAAACACGGTCGCCCTCGCTGGCCGGCAGCCGGCGGGCCGGGGTGCCCGGTTCGGCGAGCAGGTGGAAGCTGAGTTTGGCGGTGCGTCCCAGCAGCGTTTTGATGCGCTCCGGGTCGGTGACGCCGGGCAGTTGCACGACGATACCGTCATCCCCCTGGCGCACGATCAGCGGCTCCACCACGCCGGTTTCGTTCAAGCGGCGGCGCACTACCTCCAGGCTGCGCGCCACCGCGTCGTCGCGGATTTCGGCTTTTTCACGGCCGCTTTTGCCGCGCGTCAGATCATCGGTGTCCACTTTCAGCAGCAGGTGCGAGCCGCCCTGCAGGTCGAGCCCCAGGGTCAGGCTGTGCGACTGATAGGCCGCCGGCAGGGCGCTCAGCCAGGCCGGTGGCAACAGGCTGGGCAGGGCGGCGCCCAGGCCCAGCACGATCACCAGGCCGTAGGTCACGGCCCGGATCCAGAATCGGTTCATAGCGGGTGTCTCTAAACGGTTGTAAACCGCCCGAAGCGGGCGGGCTCAGGCCGATAACCGGTTAGAGAGGGGGCGCCCGTGGGGCGCTGTTGTGGTAACGGGGAAAGCGCGGCGCCGGCGCCGGCACGGCCACCGCCCGGGGCGGGCCGGAGGTGCCTGGAGGCGTCAGCGCCAGGGTGGCAAGCGGGGCCTGGGTCGGTTCCCAATCCCAGCCCGGATCGTCGCCGCTGTCACGGCGCTGCCACTGGCCGCCGGCGTCGCGGGGCAGGGCCTGCCCGAACAGGCCGCCGTCGTCCACCAGTGCCGGCGAAGAGGGCGCCGGCGCGGTGAGTGCCTGGGCCGGCCACACCGACAGGCCCACCGCCAGCCATAGCAGCAGCGCCCAGAACGGGAAGGCGCGGCGGAAGGGCGGGCGTGGAGCGGTCATGGGCGTGGTCGCTGTGGGAAACGTCATGATGCTAGGCCGGTGCCGGCCGGCGCGCAAGCGCCACCGCGCGGCCTACGTCAGCCACTGCTTGAGCACGCGGCGCACGCTGGCCCAGCGGTTGACCACCAGGGACAGGAAGATCAGAAAGCAGCCGCCCACCTGCACCGCGGTCATGGTCTCGCCGAACCACAGCGCCGCGAACAGCGCCGTCCACATCGGCTCCAGCACCATGATCACCACGCCGTGGCTGTGCACCGACAGGCTCTGGGCGTAGGTCTGCACGAAGAAGCGCGCGGCGGTGCCCACCGTGGCGCTGGCGATCACCCAGCCGGCCATCACCGGGGTGAAGGCGCCGAACGCGGCGGGCCAGTCTTCCAGAATCAGCGAGCCGGTGCCGGTCACCAGACTCACCGTGAACAGCACCACCGTGGTCAGCGCCAGCGCCGGCACCCGGTCGCGGGTGGTCACCTGGCCGGCGGCGCCGGTGATGGTGGCGCTGTTGGCGGCGCGGGTGTTGAGGGTGAAATAGAGCGCGAAAATGCAGGCCGCGGCGACGAAGAACAGCTGCCCGGGTTCCGCGTGCAGGCCGCCGCGCAGGGACAGCAGCGCCAGCCCGGCGGCGGCCACCGGCAGCGCCACCCAGGTGCTGGCCGGCGGCTTTTCCTTGAACACCAGCCGCGCCATCACCGGCACCAGCACCACGCCCAGACTGGTCAGGAAGGCGCCTTCGCCCACATGGGTGCCGAAGTGCAGGCCCATGATCCAGAAGCTCATCGCCAGGCCGAACACCAGCCCGACCCTGGCACTGCGCTGGTACTGATCGGCGCTCAGGCGCAGCAGTTGCCGCCAGCCCACCAGCGCCAGCACCAGGCCGGCGAGCAGAAACCGCAGCGCCATGAACAACAGCGGCGGCATCAACAGCACCGCCTCCTTGGAGAAAATCCAGCTGACGCCGGCCAGCAGCGTCACCGCCACCAGCAGCAGGTCGGCCTTGCCGGATCCGCCACCGTTCTGCGCGCTCACGGTTAGAGGTACCGCCCGCCGGAGGCGATCACCACTACGATCAGGCCGAGAATCAGATTGATGCCCACCAGCTTGCGGATCTGACCAACGCGACGCGCGCCCTCGCTGGTGTCGTTATCGGTCACGGCCTGCTTGAGGCGGCGGAACGGCGCGAAGTAGACGTGGGCGAACAGCAGCATCATCAGAATGCCCAGGCCGATCATGGCGTGGATGTGCCACTCCACGTTGGCCATGCCCTTGTAGACGCCGAACACCATGCCGAAGCCGGTGGCCAGCAACAGCACCACCGCCGCCCACACCCAGCGGAAGAACCGCTCCAGGGTGGCCGCCCACAGCGCCGGGCGCCGGGCCGGGTCGATCACCTGCACCACCGCCGGGCGCATGGCCAGGTAAGCGTAGAACATGCCGCCCACCCAGACGACGGCGGCGAGCAAATGCAGGGCGAGAGGAAGGGCCATAGCGATAACCATGAAGGGCTCCGTGGTCGGGGGGATTCGGGGGCGCATAGTGTAGCAGAGCGGTGCTGCGTATCGGAGACGCGGTGCAATGGTGAGGCCTTGTGGGAGCGGGCCCTGCCCGCGAAAGGCCGGTGTAACCGGCCGGCAGGATCCCAGAGACCTTTCTCTCCAGAGAGCCCGCACCGGGATCGGGTGGGCCCGTCCAGGACACGCCACGAGTACATCCATGTAGGCTCGACTTTGGCCAGCCCTGGCCAACGACGGTCCTGGCCGGGCACACCCGATCCCGGCGCTCCTTGGAAAATTGAAAGGTCCTGGCGCTTTCTCTTAAAGGGTGGAGTTGACCCGTGGCGGTTCCGCTGCCAAGTGAGCGGGGCAATGGTGGTGCCAGGAGGGACCTATTTGGCCATGGATGGCCAAATGAGAGCGGCCATGGACGGCTTGAGCGATCCCGGAAGGCACCACCATTGCACCGCGTCTCCGATACGGAGCACCGAACACCGGAACAACAAACGTCTCTGGCATCCTGCCGGGAGCTTCGCTCCCTTTCGCGGGCAGGGCCCGTCCCCACAAAAAAAGGCGGCCGGGTATCTCCCCAAAGGGTGAGCGACTTGCTACCTTGGGCGCCCGTTGCTTTCGCAACGGTCCCGGTGCCGTGTCGGCCCGGGTGGTTGCTGAGTACCGGGAAGAGGACCCCCATGACCATCGACGCCATTCGCGTGGAAGACTATTACGATCCGGTGGTGTTCCGCCGCATCAAGGACCTGGCGGACACCAAGGAGACCCCCTTCGTGGTGATCGATACGGAAACCGTGGGCAAACACTACGATCAGCTGATCGAGCAGTTTCCGTTCGCCAAGGTGCACTACGCGGTAAAGGCGAACCCGGCCGCTGAGCTGATCAGCCTGTTGCGTGACCGGGGCGCTAATTTCGATATCGCCTCGATCTACGAGCTGGAAAAAGTGATGGGCCTGGGGGTGTCGGCGGAGCGCTGCATTTTCGGCAACACCATCAAGAAGGCCCGCGACATCCGCGCTTTCTACGAGAAGGGCGTGCGCATGTTCGCCACCGACTCGGAAGCGGACCTGCGCAACATTGCCAAGGCGGCGCCGGGTTCCCGGGTGTATGTGCGCATCCTCACCGAAGGCACCCACACCGCCGACTGGCCGCTGTCGCGCAAGTTCGGCTGCCAGACCGACATGGCGCTGGATTTGATGATTCTGGCCCGGGACCTGGGCCTGGAACCCTACGGCGTGTCCTTCCATGTGGGCTCCCAGCAGCGCGATATCGGCGCCTGGGACGCGGCCATCGGCAAGGTCAAGATCATGTTCGAGCGCCTGCGCGATGAAGTGGGCATCGAGCTGAAGATGATCAACCTGGGCGGCGGCTTCCCGGCCAACTACATCGCCAAGACCAACGACCTGGAAACCTACGCGTCGGAAATCATCCGTTTCCTGAAAGAGGACTTCGGCGAGCAGCTGCCGGAAATCATTCTCGAGCCGGGCCGGTCCCTGATCGCCAACGCCGGCGTGCTGGTCAGCGAAGTGGTGCTGATTTCCCGTAAATCCCGCACCGCCTTGCAGCGCTGGGTGTTCACCGACGTGGGCAAATTCTCCGGCCTGATCGAAACCCTGGACGAAGCCATCAAGTACCCGATCTACACGGAAAAGAAAGGGGAAATGGAAGAGGTGGTGATCGCCGGGCCGACCTGCGACAGCGCCGACATCATGTACGAAAACTACAAGTACGGCCTGCCGCTCAACCTGGCCATCGGCGACCGGCTGTACTGGTTCTCCACCGGCGCCTACACCACCAGCTACAGCGCCGTGGAGTTCAACGGCTTCCCGCCGTTGCAGGCCTACTACATCTGAATACGCCGCCAAAGGGCGCTACGAGGCGGGGATTGTAGGAGCGGGCCCTGCCCGCGAAAGGGTGGCTTATAGCCACCGGCAGGATTCCAGAGAGGCTGTTAAAGCCCCGCTTTTAAAGGCCTCTGGTATCCTGCCGGCCGGCAAAGCCGGCCTTTCGCTTGCAAGGCAAGCTCCCACAATGAGCGCTTCGTAGCGCCGGTTATTCCCACCCTCAGAACCTGATCTCCAAGCCCGCGAACACCGGACCCACCGCCCAGTCCACATAAATGGGCAGAGTGGCACCGTTGGCCTTCAGACGGAAGTCCGGCTCCCGTTCCAGAAAGTGGGTGGCGGTGTCCGGCCGGGTGCGCACGTTGAGCTCGGTGGTCAGCATGCCGGTGGCGAAGTTCACCCAGCCGTCGCCGGGGCGGTTGTCTTCCACGCCGATGGCGAGCCCGGCCAGGCCGTTGACGATCAAACCGCCCAGCCGGCTTTGCCAGGCCCGCTGGCGGGCTTCCTCCTCGGCCAGCCCGGCGATCAGGATGCGCGTGGCGGCGCGCGCTTCCGGTGTGTCCTTGTCGCCCAGGGCCTGATATTCCCGGTAGGCATCGCCGTGGGAAGGGGCGAACAGCAGGGTGCCGGCCAGCCCCAGGGCCGCCTTGGTGGCGTTGATGTAATCGTCGTAGCGCTCCTCCGGGTCGTCGGTGTCGCGGGCGTGCACCAGGGAATAGGCGCTGCTGCCGCCGTAGAAGGCGCTCCAGCCCCATTGCCAGTAGCGCGCCTGGTCGGCGCCGCTGCGCAGCGCGGACGCCGCTTCGCGCGTGGCCTGGGCGTGGGCCGCGGGGCCGAGCAGCAGCAGGGCGAGCACGGCGATCAGGCGGTAGCGGTGGGTCATGGGGGCTCCTTCCATGGTCTTTCTACGGTGGCTTGGTTTTTTGCAGTGCTTATCTAAACCGCTTTGCGTCCGGTTGGCAAAAGCGGCAAGCTTTGCGCTCTCTCCTCTACGCTGGGAAGGCCATGTTCGGACGGGTTCGAGACTGGTTGGAAGATCGCAAGCTGGCGCGTTTGCCGGTGACGCGGGCGCAATGGGAAAACGCCATTGCCGGCTGGCCGGTGGCGGCCCGGTATCAGGGCGCCGACCGGGAGCGGTTGTTCGATCTCACCCGCCGTTTTCTGGTGCGCAAGGAGTTCGCCGCCGGCGGCGAGTTCACCGTCACCGACGACATGCAGCTTCTGATCGCCACCATGGCGGTGGTGCCGGTGTTCGGGCTGGGCCTGGACTGGTACGACGGCTGGTACACGTTGATCGTTTACGAGGACACCTTCGTCACCCCGGACAACGAAATGGACGAGTTCGGTATCGTGCACGACGCCGGGCGGGAACTGGCTGGAGAAGCCTGGCTGCAGGGGCCGGTGATTCTGTCCTGGGGCGATGTGCTCGAATCCGGCGGCGAGGACGGCTACAACGTGGTGCTGCACGAGCTGGCCCATAAGCTGGATATGCGCCGCGAGGGGCCCAACGGCGCGCCGCCGCTGCACGCCGGCATGGATCCGCAGCGCTGGCACGATGTCTTCACCGAGGCCTGGCAGGCTTTGGAGCGGGCGGAGCAGGGCGGTGAGCCCTTTATCGACCCCTATGCGCTGGAAGACCCCGGCGAGTTTTTTGCCGTGGCCACGGAAAGTTTTTTTGAATCCCCCGCGCATCTGCGCCAGGTGCTGCCGGCGCTGTACGAGCAGCTGAGTCTGTTTTACCGGCAGGATCCGGCCGCCTGAGTCAGTCCAGAAAGCGGTTTAACCGTTGTCGCAATTGTTCGTTCTCGCGGCGCAGGGTGTCGATTTCCTCAAGCAGTTCCAGGGCCAGGGCCACGCCGTGCCAGTCCAGCGCCAGGTCTTCGTGCAGGCGCGCGGCGCGGCTCAGCACCACCAGGGTTTGATCGTCGAAACGCCAGGTGTGCGCTGAACCGGCCACCGGGGTGACGATACCCACTTCAACGATTTCAATGACCGCGTGCTCCGGCAAGGACACCCGGCGGCACACTTCGGTGAGGGTCAGCGTGTTCATTTTCGGGGCTCCTTGTCATGGCGCCGGCCGTCGCCGGCCCAGTTCGCCCGTGGGTCAAAATCGGACTGCTCGGCCAGCGCCCGCCACAGTTCACGGTCCCGATCGGAGATCCGCTCGGGCATGACGATTTTGATAATCGCGTAAAGATCGCCCGGCGTCTTCTTGCCGGCGAGACCCTTGCCCTTGACCCGCAGGCGGCGGCCGGTCTGGCTGCCCGCCGGCAGGGTCAGGCTGATGCGTCCGCTGAGCGTGGGCACCTGCAGTTTGGCGCCCAGGGCCGCTTCCCAGGGCGCCACCGGCACGGTGACGAGCAGGTCGTGGCCCTCCACATCGAATACCGGGTGGGGCACCAGCCGCACGCGCAGGTAGAGGTCGCCGGAGGGCGCGCCGTCGCTACCCGGTTCCCCTTTGCCTTTCAGACGAATGCGCTCGTTGTCCGCGGTGCCGGCGGGAATCGTGACATTGAGGGTGCGACCGTGGACGCTAATCGGTTTACGGGTATCCGCCACCGTGTCTTCAAGGAACAACGGCAGATCCATTTCCAGATCACGGCCGGGGCGCGGACCGCCGCGTCGGGAGAATCCGCCACCGAACAGGGATTCAAAAAAGTCGGAGAAATCCGCTTCCCCGCCGCCACCGGACGCGGCGCCGGCACTCTGCCAGCCCGGCGGTGGCTGGAAGCCGCCGCGGGCGTCACGGAACTGGCGCAGCTGATCGTACTCGGCGCGCTTTTCGGCGTCCTTGAGCACCTTGTAGGCTTCCGCTACTTCCTTGAATTTACTTTCCGCGTCGGCGTCGGCATTGACGTCCGGATGATACTTGCGCGCCAGCTTCCGGTAGGCGGCTTTGATCTCTTTATCGTCCGCTTCCGGTGGTACGCCGAGAATCTTGTAATAGTCCTTGAATTCCATTGCTGCCGTGCTCCCGTTGGCGGCCTTTATGACCGCTTAATGGCGGCGGGCCGCGCTTTTACAAGCCTTTACCAAGGTCGGCGGTGAGCTTTCCGTTGCCAATGCTATCTTAGGCTTATTCACCCGCTATTGACGATGATCAGGGTCGTCGGTAACGGCGGCACCGCACCAAGTGGGAAAGGGAGAACCGCTTGAGAATTCTTGATACCACGCTTTTTTACACCCAGGCCAGCGGTGGCGTGCGTACCTACATTGACGGCAAGCGCCAGGCGTTGCTGCGACGTGGGGGCACCAGCCACAAAGTGGTGATGCCCGGCTCGCGCGTGTTCTTCGACGGCGACTTCGTGTCCCTGCCGGCGATGCCCCTGCCGTTGGCGCCGGGCTTTCGTTTCCCGTTGCGTCTGGGTTTGTGGAGCAGCATCATCGCCGGCCTGCAGCCGGACGTGATCGAAGCCGGCGACCCGTACACGCCCGCCTGGGCGGCCCAGCGGGCGGCCAGATTGCTGGACGTGCCGTCGGTGGGTTTCTACCACTCCGATCTGTTCACTCTGGTTCATCATCGCGTCGGCCGCTTTCTCGATCCGGGCACCCGGGCCTATATAAAACGCCTCTACGAAGGCTTTGATATGGTCCTCAGCCCCAGCCGCGTGATGGCGGAGCAGTTGCACCGCTGCGGTATCGGTGAGGTCGAGGTGCAGCCGCTGGGCGTGGACCTGGAAGCCTTCCAGCCACAGCGCGCCAAGCCCAACGCCCGCCGCGCGCTGGGCCTCTCCGAGGACCAGCACCTGCTGGTGTTCGCCGGACGCGGCACCCAGGAGAAGAATATTCCGGTATTGCTCGAAGCGATGCGCAGGCTGGGGCCCGACTACCATCTGCTGCTGATCGGTACCGGCCTGCAACCGGACGCGCCGTCCAATGTGTCGGTGATCCATGAGTTTTGCCAGACCCCGGAAGTGGCCGGCTGGATGGCGGCCGCCGACGCGCTTGTGCACGCCGGCGATCAGGAGACCTTCGGCCTGGTCGCGCTGGAAGGCATGGCCAGCGGCCTGCCGGTGGTGTGCGTGGACGCCGGCGCCTTGCCGGAAGTGGTGCCCGGTGACTGTGGGCGCCATGTGCGCCCCAACGACGGCGCCGCCATGGCCGCCGGTGTGCGCGACCTGTTTGAACATGACGATCCCGCGGCCCTGGGACGGCGCGCCCGTGCCCATGTGGAAACGCGGCACAGTTGGGATGCGGTGGCGGAGAGCCTGGTCGGTCACTACCGGCGCGTCCTTGGCGATCACGAGCAGCCGGTATTAGCATCCACCCATGAATCGCATTCCTGATACCCAACGGGCCTTTATATTATCGCTGCACGATGTGGCCCCGCACAGCTGGCCGCTGTACCAGTCGTTTCTGCGCGAGTTGCAACGCCCGGCGTCGCTGGTCAGCACCCTGCTGGTGGTGCCGGATTTCCACCGCCATGATCCCGCCGAGCGTTCACCGGCGTTTTGCCGGGCCATGGCCGAGCGCCAGGCCGCCGGTGACGAGCTGGTGCTGCACGGCTGGTCGCACAGCGACGACGGCCCCACCCCCAAGGGCCCGCGGGAATGGGTCCGCCGCCGGATACTGACCCATGAAGGGGAATTCTCCGCCCTCAACGAGGCCGCCGCCTACGCCCGCATACGCGACGGTCTGGCGCTTTGCCGCCGCCAGGATTGGCGGGTCAGCGGCTTCGTGCCGCCGGGCTGGCTGAGCAATGAAGCCAGCCGCCGCGCGATCCGTGCCGCCGGTTTCGACTACCGCACCGACGCCGGCGCCCTGTACCGCCTGGCCGACGGCGAGCGGCTGCCGCTGCCCACGGTGGTGATGTCGTCCCGTTCGTCCTGGCGCCGGCGCTGGTTCGAGCGCTTGAACCAGGCGCGGCTGCGCCGCTTCCAGCACCGTCCGGTGATCCGGCTGGCGTTGCATCCGGTGGACCTACGTCACCCGGAAAGCCGCGCTTTCTGGCGGCGCACCATCGATGCACTCAGCGAACAGCGCCGTTGTGTCAGCAAGGCCCAGTGGCTGATGGAGAATGAGCGCCTGCCGGCGAGCGGATCCGAATCGCTATGACGCGGCATTGGCGCTGGTTGTTCGCGGTGGCATTGCTGGTCGGCGCGGCGGTGCCGTTTGTGCTGGGCGGCCAGCAGGTGCTGGCACGGCTGGTAACCGTGCCGGTGGGCTGGCTGGCGCTGCTGGTGGCGATGATCGCGGTGTGCTGGAACCTCAACGCCTGGCGGCTGCGGCTGATGCTCAATGGCCGGGCGCCGGGCCTGGGCCACGGCGCCGCCGTGGCCACGGTGATGGCCACCGAGTTCACCCTGAACGCCACGCCCGGCGGCAGCGGCGCGCCTTTCACCCTGGCCGCGCTGCTGCGCCGGCACGGTGTGGCACCGGCGCAGGCCACGGCGGTCCTGGCGGTGGATCAGCTCACCGACTTGCTGGTGTTCGCGGCCCTGTTGCCCACCGTGGCCCTGTACGGGCTGGCCCGCTATCTGGATCTGGCCGCCTGGTGGCAGGTGGCGGTGCCGTTCGCGCTGATGCTGGCCGCCCTGGCCGGGGTCGGGCTTTTGGCCCGTTTCCAGCGCCGGGTGCTGATCGGGTCCGGGGACTTTCTCGCCTGGCTGGGGCTGCGCCGGCGCCGGCGTCTGCGTCTGGCGCGGGCGGTGCTGCGTTTCCGGCGCGGCCTGGAAGAAACCCTGGCGGTGCCGCGCCGCCGCCTGTTGCTGATGTTTTCCCTCTGCCTCTGCCACTGGCTGCTGCGCTATTCGGTGATCTACGTCGCGGTGCTGGCGCTGGGCGAGCATCTGGATTGGGTGTACGGCTTCTTCGTGCAGATGGTGGCGATGGGGGCCGGCCATTTGACCCTGCTGCCGGGTGGGGCCGGCGGCGCCGAGGTGGCCGGCGCGGCGCTGTTGAACCCCTGGCTGACGTCGGTGACCACCGCCACCACCATCGTGGTGTGGCGGTTTTTCACCTTCTACTGGTATCTGCTCGCCGGTGGCGCGGTGATGCTGTGGTTGGCGGCCCGCACCGGGCAGCCGTTGCTGGACGGAAAATAGCCGGCACCGGCCGTGAATAAGGTGCCCCGGACACCGGCGAGGCCGGGCCGGGGCGGATTGCCCCCCAAGGGCAAAGCAAAAAAATTACAGGCGGTAGAGGAATTCAGGCCCGGGGTATTCGCCGCCGTGGTCGTCGCCGATTTCCTGCTCGATCAGCTGGTTGGTCCGGTCGTTGAGGGCCAGCAGGCGCTCTTTCGCCGCCTCCGGGCTCTCCGGGCGCGCCGCCAGGTTGACCAGTTCGTCCGGGTCCTGGTGGGTGTCGTAGAGCTCCAGGTCGTTGTGGGCGAGCAGGGTGTCCCAGTCCCGGGGCAGGTGATGGCTGTCCGGGCTGAAGTAGCGGGTGAACTTGTAGCGGCCGTCAAAGACACCCCGGTGCAGGCCGCGGTTGCCCAGCTCCGGGCCCAGCCGCAGCTGCTTGAGGAAATCGCCCATCAGTTTCACCGGCGTGATCTCGTCGCCTTCCCGGGCCAGCCGCTGGGTGGCTTCCGGGTCGGTGTAGAGCAGCACGCCGTAGGCGAACAGGATGCCGTCCCGGTCGCGCTGCGTGGTCTGCCCGCTGAGCGCCGGGCTCAGGTCCACGCCGGGGGTTTCGGTGGTGGTTTTACCCTCGGTGGCCAGGCCCACCAGGGTCGGCACCAGGTCCAGCGCCGAGCCCAGGTTGTCCACGGTGCGGCCGCCGCTCACGTCCGGGTGGCTGACGATCAGCGGCACCCGGCTGTTTTCCTTGTAGGTCACCGGGCCTTTTTGCCGCAGGCCGTGGGCGCCGGCCATTTCGCCGTGGTCGGCGGTGTAGACGATGATGGTGTTGTCGAGCTGGCCGCTGTCCTCCAGGGCCTGCAGGACATGGTCCACCTGCCGTGACACATCGCGGATGCAGTTGAAATAGTAACTCTGGTTGGCCAGCCAGGCGGCTTCGTCGTTCTTGTCCATGTGGCCGTAGATGCTGTCGATCACCTGGGCGTAGGAGCGGTGGCACCAGGGCTTGTCGCGCAGCGTTTCCTTGGCGAAGGAGGCGGGCAGCGGCAGGTGCGACCAGTCTTTCCTGTAGATCGGATCGTTCGGCGGCGGCCGCAGCGGCGCCATGAAACGCGGATTGGCCCGTGACTGCTCCTGCTTCTCGCCGGAGGAGAAGAACATGATGTCGTGCGGGTTCACGAAGTTCACCGCCAGCAGCCAGGGCTTGTCCAGCTTCTGGCTGTCGCGCACCAGCCACTGGCTGGCTTCGCCGGCCACCATGCGGTCGGCGATGTAGCCCTGCCACACCGAGCCGTGCACGTCGCCGGTCAGGTTGTAGTCGCTGAAGCCGTAGGGCTCCAGCGCCTTGCCCCGGCTGGGGTAGCTGCCGTACATCAGCCCCGGGCCGTCCTCGATATCCGACAGATGCCATTTGCCCTTGTAGGCGGTGTGGTAGCCCAGCTCCTGGAACAGGTGGCCGAGGGTCGGCAATGCCTGATTGAAGCTGGGAAACGGCGGCGCGTGCAGATTGGCGGTCATGCCGGTGCGCATGGTGTGCTGGCCGCTGTACATCACCGAGCGCGAGGGCGAGCAGGGCGAGGTATTCACATAGTACTGGTTGAAGCCGGTGCCGCGATTCAGCAGCTTGTCATGGGCCGGCAGATCCAGGCTGCCGGGCAGGTCCATCCAGGAGCGTTCCTGGTCGGACACCAGCAGCAGCACATTCGGCCGGCCCTGCTTGCGCAGGTTGATCCTGGCGTTCAATGAAGGCGCGGTGGCCAGGGCGGCGCCGCCCAGGGCCAGGTTTTTCAGCACGGTGCGCCGGGTCATTTCGGTCATCGGGGCTCTCCGGTGGTAGGCGGTTTTTGTTGTTGGCCGGTCATGGCGGGAAGTATGCGCCGGGGATTCATTACTGTGTTGCATGAGTCTATGCTTACTGAGTTAATAATCCCCACCGACCCGAGGAGCCCGCCGTGTGGCAACTGCAGGAATTGACCCGCTTCCGGGCGGTGTACGAGCACGGCAGCCTGTCGGCGGCGGCGCGCGCCCTGGGCCTGTCGCAGCCGGCGCTGACCCGCAGCCTGCAACGGCTGGAGCAGAGCGCCGGGGCACCGCTTTTCGAGCGCCATACCCGTTCGTTGCGTCCCACCGAGCTGGCGCGGACCCTGCACCGCCAGGTAAACCGGATTCTCGATGAGGCTGCCGGCCTGGACCGCCTGGTGGAGGCGTTCCACGACGGCCGCAGCGGGCTGGTGCGCATCGGCTGCGGGCCGTTCGTGCCGGACCTGCTGGCCCAGCGTCTGGCCGGGCCGCTGCAACGGTCCCGGGCCACCATGGACGCCGGCGTGCGGCTGGAGATGCACAGCGATCACTTCCAATCACTGTGCGAAGGGTTGTACGCCTACCGCTACGATTTTCTGGTGTACGACGGGCGCAAAGGCTCGGCGTTGCCGGACCGGGACGACGTGGAGGAGCTGCCGCTGGTGGAGCTGCCTTTGCAAGTGGTGGCGCCGGCCTCCTGGCTGGTGGGTAAGGCGGCGGCCGCCCTTGAGGACGGCGACGCCGCCGTCGCGTTCATGAGGGGCCGGCCCCTGGCGCTGCCCCGGGTGCCCCCGGAGTACCGCCGTCAGATCGCGCCCTGGTTCCGTGAGTTGTTGCTGGCCCGTCGCGGCGCCGAGTTTCAGATGGCCACCATTAGCTCTTGTCTGGCGTTGTGCCGGGAGGGGCGGGCGGTGACGGTGGCACCGCGCAGCCTGCTTGAGGACGACCTGCGAGCAGGCCGCCTCAAGCCGTTGCCGCTGGATGCGGGGGTGACGGTGTCGGCGTGCGCGTACCGGTTGCGCTCGCATCCGCTGTCGCAGGCCGCCAGCGAAGTGTGGCGGCTGCTCAGGCGGGGCGCGCTGCGGCAACCGGGTTAGAGCGGTTCCAGGTGGTCGTGCATGGCGAGCGCCTCGGTGTTGTCTCGGTTGGCGAGAAAATCCGGGCGCGGCTGATGGCCGCAGTAGGGGTCTTCCAGGGTGTTGTCCACGCTGTTGTAGACGAAGAACAGGTTGGAGCGCGGCCAGGGCGACAGGTTCTTGTTGGACGCGTGCAGGGTGTTGCACTCGAACAACAGCAATGAACCCGGCGGCCCCTTGGGCGCCTGGATACCACCCTGTTCGACCAGCTCGGCCAGGTTCTCCTGGCTGGGCACGCCCAGGCGCTGGCTTTTCAGCGAGTCCTTCCAGTTGTCCTTGGGCGTGACCCCCTGGCAAGGCACGAAGTAATGGTGCGAGCCGGGGATCAGCATCAGCGGCCCGTTGAATTCGTTGTTGTCGGTGAGCATGATCGAGGCGCTGATGGCCCGCATGCGCGGCATGCCGTCCTCGGAGTGCCAGGTTTCAAAGTCGGAATGCCAGTTGAAACCGCTGCCCTGGAAACCGAACTTGTCGTTGATGCGCGACTGATGAATGTAGACGTCGCCACCCAACAGCTGACGCACCATGCCGAGGATGCGCGGATCCCGGGTCAGTTCATCGAACCGGCGGGAAATCTCGTGCATCTGAAACACCGAGCGCAGATCGCCGGAATCCGGGTCCGTGATCGACTGGTCGGATTTCATCAGCTCGCTGTCCTTGGCCATTTCCTTGAGTTCATCGAAGAACGGGCGCATCCGCTCCTGGGAAAAGAACCCCTCGAACCAGAGAAAGCCGTCGCGCTCGTAATGCGACAGGGCCACTTCGTCCAGGGGGCCGTCCCAGCGCGCCTGATTGCGGGCATGGACCACCGGGTCCAGTCGGGGGAAGCGGTCATGATGCTGTTCATGCCGCGTCGGGAAAAGATCTTCACTGGTCATGTTGTGCTCCTGCGAGAATCCATTTTCGAAGGTACTGCCACGACGTGACCGGCTCGGCCGGGGCGCGGCGGGCATCGGCGGCATTGTCTCGACCCCCGGCGTCCGCCGTCATCCGCATTCAATGTTTCTTTACAGCGAGGATGTAAAAATCAGGTGAAGGCTATTTGATCAGGGCCTGGACCTCCCGGAAGCGCGGGTGATCCGCGTCGCCGAGCCATTCGAACGCGGCCATCTCCAGGGTCACCAGGGTGACGCCGGCCTGGCTCAGGCGCGCCAGCGCCGCGCTCCTGTCGCCCTGACGGCGGGCGCCGACCGCGTCTTCCACCACGAACACCTGGAAGCCCAGCGCTTGCAGGCCAAGCGCGGTCTGCAGCACGCACACGTGCGCCTCGCAGCCGCACAGCACCACCTGGCGGCGCTCGGCCAGCGCCGTGGCGCGTAGCGCCTCGCTGGCGTCGAACCGATGCTTGGCGACGGTTTCGGCGCAAAGTCGTCGGATCGACGGCACGTTCTCGCCCAGTTTGTCCGGGCTCTGCTCGGTGCCGATCACGGGTACGCCGAGCAGCGCGGCGATACGACCCAGCGTCACCGACCGCGCCACCAGCTTCTGACCGTGGCGGATCGCCGGCAGCAGCCGTGGCTGATAATCGATCATCACCAGGGAGGCGTTCTTCGCATCCATCATTATGGTGGTCTCCGCTTGTGGGAGCGGGCCCCGCCCGCGAAAGGGTGGCTCTAGACACCCGGCAGGATACCAGAGACCCGCTTTCACAAGGCGCGCTCCAAAAAAAAGCCCCGCCGAAGCGGGGCTTTTTCAGTTCCGTGCGCCCGAGGGCGCCGGCACCGGATCAGCTCGCTTGAGCCACCGGAATCTTAACGGTATCCGCCACGTTCTGATATTCGTCCATGCGGTCGAAGTTCAGGTAGCGGTAGATCTCACCGGACATGGCGTCGATGGTGCCGGCGTACTCCATGTACTCCTCGGCGGTGGGCAGCCGGCCGATCACCGCGGCGATGGCCGCCAGTTCCGCCGACGCCAGGTAGACGTCCGCGCCCTGGCCGAGGCGGTTGGGGAAGTTCCGGGTGGAGGTGGACACCACCGTGGACTTCGCCGCCACCCGGGCCTGGTTCCCCATGCACAGGGAGCAGCCCGGCATTTCAGTGCGCGCACCGGCGCGGCCGAAGATGTTGTAGTAACCCTCTTCGGTGAGCTGGTGCTGGTCCATCTTGGTGGGCGGTGCCACCCACAGACGGGTGGTCAGGCCTTCCACTTTCTCCAGCAGCTTGCCGGCGGCGCGGAAGTGACCGATGTTGGTCATGCAGGAGCCGATGAACACCTCGTCGATGTTGGCGCCGGCCACTTCGGACAGGGTCTTGGCATCGTCCGGGTCGTTCGGGCAGCACAGTACCGGTTCCTTGATCTGATCCATGTCGATCTCGATCACGGTGTGGTACTCGGCGTCCGCGTCGGCGCGCATCAGGCTGGGGTTGGCGAGCCACTCTTCCATGCCCTGAATGCGGCGCTCCAGGGTACGGGCGTCGCCGTAGCCGTTGCCGATCATCCATTTGAGCAGGGTGATGTTGGACTTCAGGTACTCGCTGACGCTGTCCTCGGACAGGGTGATGGTGCAGCCGGCGGCGGAGCGCTCGGCGGAGGCGTCGGACAGTTCGAACGCCTGCTCCACGGTCAGATCGTCGAGGCCTTCGATCTCCAGCACGCGGCCGGAGAAGACGTTCTTCTTGCCGGCCTTGGCGACGGTCAGGTGACCGTCCTTGATCGCCTGCATCGGGATGGCGTGCACCAGGTCACGCAGGGTGACGCCGGGCTGGCGCTTGCCCTTGAAGCGCACCAACACGGATTCCGGCATGTCCAGCGGCATCACGCCGGTGGCGGCGGCGAACGCCACCAGGCCGGAGCCCGCCGGGAAGGAGATGCCCATCGGGAAGCGGGTGTGGGAGTCACCGCCGGTGCCCACGGTGTCGGGCAGCAGCATGCGGTTCAGCCAGGAGTGGATGATGCCGTCACCCGGGCGCAGGGACACGCCGCCACGGTTCATGATGAAGTCGGGCAGGGTGTGCTGGGTTTCCACGTCCACCGGCTTGGGGTACGCGGCGGTGTGGCAGAACGACTGCATCACCAGGTCGGCCTGGAAGCCCAGGCAGGCCAGGTCTTTCAGCTCGTCGCGGGTCATCGGGCCGGTGGTGTCCTGGGAGCCGACGGTGGTCATCTTCGGCTCGCAGTACATGCCCGGGCGAACGCCTTCCAGGCCGCAGGCCTTGCCGACCATTTTCTGCGCCAGGGTGAAACCGGCGTTGGAATCGCCCGGCTGCTCCGGCTTGCGGAACAGGGTGGACTCTTCCAGGCCCAGGGCGGTGCGCGCCTTGGTGGTCAGGCCACGGCCGATGATCAGGTTGATGCGGCCGCCGGCGCGGACTTCGTCCAGCAGCACCTGGGAGCGCAGCTCGAACTCGGCGATCACTTCGCCGTCTTTTTCCACGCGGCCTTCGAACGGGTAGATGTCGATCACATCACCGGTGTTCATTTTTTCCACGTCGCACTCGAAGGGCAGGGCGCCGGAGTCTTCCATGGTGTTGAAGAAGATCGGTGCGATCTTGCCGCCGATGCAGACGCCGCCGGCGCGCTTGTTGGGCACGTAGGGGATGTCTTCGCCGAAGTGCCAGAGCACGGAGTTGGTGGCGGACTTACGGCTGGAGCCGGTGCCGACCACGTCGCCCACGTAGGCCACCGGATGGCCTTTGGCCTTGAGCTCTTCCATCTGCTTAAGCGGGCCGATCTCGCCGTCTTTCTCGGGCACGATGCCTTCGCGGGCGTTCTTCAGCATGGCGTTGCCGTGCAGCGGAATGTCCGGGCGGCTCCAAGCGTCCTGGGCCGGGGACAGGTCGTCGGTGTTGGTCTCGCCGGGCACCTTGAACACGGTCACGGTGAACTTCTCGGAGAGGTCCTTGCGGTTGGTGAACCACTCGCCCTCGGCCCAGGATTCGATCACTTCCTTGGCCTTGGCGTTGCCGGCTTTCATTTTGTCTTCCACGTCGTGGAAGGCATCGAACACCAGCAGGGTGTGCTTGAGTTCCTGGGCGGCCACGTCGGCCAGCTCTTCATCGTCGAGCAGCTCGATCAGCGGCGCCACGTTGTAACCGCCCTGCATGGTGCCGAGCAGTTCGGTGGCACGCTTGCGGTCGATCAGAGGGGAGCTGGCTTCGCCTTTCACGATGGCGGTGAGGAAGGCGGCCTTCACGTAGGCGGCCTGGTCCACGCCCGGCGGGACCCGGTTCACGAACAGGTCCTGAATGAATTCTTCTTCGCCAGCGGGCGGGTTCTTCAGCAGTTCCACCAGTTCGGCGGTCTGCACTTCGTCCAGCGGCTTGGGCGGAACGCCCTGGGCGGCGCGCTCTTCTACGTGTTTGCGATAGGCTTCTAGCACAGCGAATCCCTCGTTTCGTCTGACTGATTTCTTTTGGAAATCAGTTGTTTGGGGTATGTCTGGGGGTGGAAATGCGCGCGGAGTATAGCGGAAACGGTATCCACTGTTAAATCAAACAGGCCTCAGAGCCATTCATGACATGAATGTTCGTAATAACGAAGGCGGCAGACCGCGGGCTTTAACAAGGTTCATAGCGCTTTAGCGGGAACGGTCTCTCCAGCCGGATCGCGAGTCTGTGTTCTGCCCTTCCGGGAACGCTGTGGATACGTCCCTGTACGCTCCCTGTCGAACGTCCTGTTCTCCAGGGTCCCGGAAGGGCAGAACACAGACTCGCTCACTGGGTAGATTCCAATGCCCCGGGTTATCGCTGACGCCCAACCTTTCTTCAGAGCTTTGCTGCGCAGCTGGCACCTTCGGGAGGTTCGGTCTCGGTGCCCAGGACCCGCCGTGAATCCGTCCCTGGAGGATTGTGGGAGCGGGCCATGCCCGCGAAAGGGTGGCTTTAGCCACCCGGCAGGATCCCAGAGACCTTGTTGGTGCTGCCGTTTGAAATGTCTCTGGAATCCTGCCGGCCGGCTTTGCCGGCCTTTCGCTTGCAAGGCAAGCTCCCACAATCCGAGCTTCATCGACAGGTTCAGCGCCATCTATAACCCCCGTCCCGGCTGGAGAGACCGTTTCGGCTAAAGCGAGATGCGCCTTTAATAGGGCAGGGTGCCGCCGGGCGGTTGGCGGCGAAAGCGTTTGTAGCTCCAGAGGTACTGGCTCGGGTCCTCGAGGATCAGCGCTTCGATGGAGCGGTTCATCGCTTTCAGGGCGTGGTCCAGATCCTCGTCGTGGATGTCCGGGTCGGCGGGCCGCACGCGGATCTCGAAGCCTTCGTCGCCGGGCAGCCGGCGCGCCCAGGCCATGAACACCCGGGCGTTGGTCTGCTTGACCAGCTTGCAGCTCAGCGTGCCGGTGTAGGCGGGCTGGCCGAAGAAGGGCGCGAAGCGGCCGCTGCGCCGGTCCGCCACCTGGTCCGGCAGGATCGCGGTGAGCGCGCCCTTGCGCATGGCGCGCACCAGGCCGGCGACGCCGCGGGCGGTGGCCGGGTACATGGTGGTGCCGAAGTGTTCCCGGCCCTGCTTCACCAGCGCGTCCAGTTCCGGCAGGCCGGAGGGCGCGAACATGGCGTGCAGGCCGAATTCGCGGGCCAGCCAGAAGTTGAGCACCTCCCAGCAGCCCAGGTGCGGCGCCAGGATCAGGATCGGTTCCTTGTTGGCCACCGCCTCGCGCAGCGGCCCATCGCCCTGTTCGGACACCACCCGTCGCAGGCCGTCTTCCGGTTTGCTCCAGAAGCGGGCGATTTCGAAGGTGTTCTTGACGCTCTCCACCAGGGATTCGCGCACCAGGGCTTCCCGGTCCGGATGGTCGGGCAGGCACAGAGACAGGTTGATCCGCGTCACTTCACGGGCTTCGGTGGACAGCCGTGCCAGCAGGCCGCCCAGCGCGGTGGCCAGCGCCCGGTTCAGCCGGAACGGCAGCAGGCCGAGCAGGCGCAGGGCGCCCACGGCGGCGCGGCCTTTCAGCGTTTGGATATAAGGATTGGTTCGACGACCCATGGCCGGCGATTATACGGGGGTGTGGGTATAACGCCAGCCGTCGCCTATAATGGCCGCCCGATTTTCGAGGTGCCCATGACCGACATTGCCCCGCTGCTCGAGTTTTTACCCTGCCGGACGCCGCAAGCGTGGATCGGCTGGGCGCTGGACAACGAGACGCTGCTGCTGATCGACCACGCGCACTGCGAGAAGAAAGCGGCCTCCACCGCGCTCAACCTGATGTTCCGCTACGTGGACCGCCCGGAACTGCTCGACAATCTCAGCCAGCTGGCCCGGGAAGAACTGCTGCACTTCGAACAGGTGGTCGGCCTGATGCGCGAGCGCGGCATCCGCTACGACCACTTATCGCCGTCCCGCTACGCCGGCGCCCTGCGCGCCGAGGTCCGCACCTCGGAACCGCAGCGCCTGGTGGACACCCTGATCGTCGGCGCCCTGATCGAAGCCCGCTCCTGCGAACGCTTCGCCGCGCTCGCGCCCCACGTCGACGCCGAACTGGGCCGCTACTACCGCTACCTGCTGAAAAGCGAATCCCGCCACTTCGAGGACTACCTGAACCTCGCCCGGCGCTACGCTGAGGCACCCATCGACGAGCGGATCGCGTTCTTCAAGGAAAAGGAGAGGGCGTTGATCGAGTCACCGGACAGCGAATTCCGGTTTCACTCCGGAACACCGGAAGCAGTTAACAGTTAACAGTTAACAGTTAACAGTGAATAGTTAACAGTTGCGCGGGGACGGCTTGGTGGAATCGTCAATGTGGCCACCCGCGCTTATTGCTAAATCGCAACGAAGTGCCTGCATTTCCGCAAACGCCCTTGTTTCGCTATTCACTGTTCACTGTTAACTATTAACTGATTTCCCAGTTTTCGAGGCGGAGCCCATCGCTGTCCGCCACGATCCACCAGCCGAGCGCCCCCCAATCGCCGAGCACCCAGCGGGTGCCTGTGCCGTCTTTGAGGGCCACGTCGTGGACGGCGGGGCGGTGGGTGTGGCCGTGGATCAGGTGGCGGACGCCGGCGTCTTCCATGACGCGCACCACTTCCGCCGGGGTCACGTCCATGATGTTTTCCGGCTTGTTGGCGTTGTTGCCCTGGCTCTGCATGCGCATGCCCTGGGCGAGGGCGCGGCGTTCTTCCAGGGGTTTGGTGAGCATGCCTTGCTGCCATTGGGGGTCGCGGGCCATGGCGCGGAATTGCTGGTAGGCGTGGTCTTCGGTGCACAGGCTGTCGCCGTGCATCAGCAGGGCGCGGGTGCCGTACAGGTCGGCCACGGTGCCTTCGTCCAGCAGCACGCCGCCGCAGTCGTCGGCGAACTTGTCGCCGAGCAGAAAGTCCCGGTTGCCGTGCATGAAGAACAGTTCGGACCCGGCGTCGGAAAAGCGTCGGAAGGCGTCGATCGCCTGGCGGTTGAAGGGGCTGTCATCGTCGTCGCCGATCCAGGCTTCGAACAGATCCCCCAACACATAGAGGCGGTCGGCCTTGCCGGCGTGGTTGTCGAGCAGGGTTTCCAGCGCGGCCAGGTGTTCCGGGCGGGCCGGATCCAGATGCAGATCGGAAATAAGCAGGCTGTAAGTCATAGGCTTAGGGGTTGTCAGCACGGCGGGCGTTTTCGATCACCACCGGTTCCTTGGGCACGTCCCGGGCGGGCTGTCCGTTCAGGCGCTGGCTGCCGGTGGCGACGCCGGCGATCCGGTCCACGGTGTCCATGCCCTCGACCACTTCGCCGAACACCGTATAGCCCCAGCCGCGCGGGGTTTTGCCGCTGTGGTTGAGGTTGCGGTTGTCGACCAGGTTAATAAAGAACTGGGCGGTGGCGGAGTGCGGGTTGCCGGTGCGGGCCATGGCGATGGTGCCGCGCCGGTTTTCCAGGCCGTTGTCCGCCTCGTTGCGGATCGGGGCGCGGGTCTTTTTCTGTTGTAGACCGTTCCGTTCGCCGTCCAGGGTGAAACAGCCGCCCTGGATCATGAAGCCGCGGATCACCCGGTGGAACACGGTGCCGTCATAAAAGCCGGCGTCCACGTACTCGAGGAAGTTGGCGGTGGTGGCCGGCGCCTGTTCCTGGTTGAGCTCGATGACGATCTCGCCCTGGGAGGTGTTCAGGGTCACGCGCGGCCCTTCGGCCAGCGCCAGCGCCGGCAACAGCGCCAGCAGGGGAAGCAGCCAGCGCATCCTTACTCCTCCAGCACTTGGGCGGATTCGATCATCACGTCTTCACGGGGCACGTCCTGGTGGAAACCCTTGTTGCCGGTGGGCACGCCCTTGATGCGCTCCACGGTTTCCATGCCTTCCACCACCTTGCCGAACACCGCGTAGCCCCAGCCGTCCGGGGAGCGGGCCTGGTCCAGGAAGTGGTTATCGGCCACGTTGACGAAGAACTGGGCACTGGCGGAGTGCGGGTCCGAGGTGCGGGCCATGGCCACGGTGCCGGTCTCGTTGGAGAGGCCGTTGCCGGCTTCGTTCTCGATCGGGGGGCGGGTCGGTTTCTGCTCCATGTCCGGGGTGAAACCACCACCCTGGATCATGAAGTTACTGATCACCCGGTGAAAAATGGTGCCGTCATAATGCCCGTCCCTGACGTATTGCACGAAGTTCTCGGTGGTGGCGGGGGCGCGCACCGTGTCCAGTTGCAGAACGATCTTTCCATAGGTGGTGGTCAACAGCACTTTCATGGGGTCTCCGGGTCCTGGGAGTCTTTGACTTTAGGGGGGCGCACTTTACACTAGCCAACCCCGTATTTCAGCCGCAGGCGGCTCAATGAGTGAAGCAAAAGCGCCCAGTAACTTTATCAGACAGATCATCGATCGTGACCTGGCCGAAGGAAAAAACAATGGCCGGGTGGTGACCCGGTTCCCGCCGGAGCCGAACGGCTACCTGCATATCGGTCACGCCAAGTCGATTTGCCTGAATTTCGGCATCGCCGAATCCTACGGCGGCGCCTGTCATCTGCGCTTTGACGACACCAACCCGGAAAAGGAAGAGGACGAGTACATCCACTCCATCAAGAAGGACGTGGAATGGCTCGGCTTCCAGTGGGCCGGCCCGGTGCGCTTCGCCAGCGACTATTTCGACCAGCTTTACGATCTGGCGGTGGCCCTGATCCGCAAGGGCCTGGCCTATGTGGACACCCAGTCGCCGGAGCGGATCGCGGAGATGCGCGGTAACTTCACCACCCCGGGGCGTAACAGCCCGCACCGGGACCGCTCCGTGGAAGAGAACCTGGCGCTGTTCGCCGACATGCGCGACAACAAGTTCGACGAGGGCGCCGCGGTGCTGCGCGCCCGCATCGACATGCAGAGCCCCAACCTGAACATGCGCGACCCGGTGCTCTATCGGATACGCAAAAAGGCGCATCACCAGACCGGTGACAAGTGGGTGATCTACCCGATGTACGATTTCACCCATCCGCTCTCGGACGCGCTGGAAGGCATCACCCACAGTCTCTGCACCCTGGAGTTCGAGGATCACCGGCCGCTGTACGACTGGCTGGTGGAGAACGTGGACCTCCCTGATGAGCCGCGCCAGTACGAGTTCGCCCGCCTCAATCTGAATTTCACCGTGACCAGCAAACGCCGCCTCAAGCTGCTGGTGGACGAAGGCCATGTGGACGGCTGGGACGATCCGCGCCTGCCCACCCTGAGCGGCCTGCGCCGGCGCGGCTACACGCCCGCCGCGATCCGCCATTTCTGCGAGAACCTGGGCGTCAGCCGCGCCGACTCGGTGATCGACATGAGCATCCTGGAAGCCTCGGTGCGCGATGATCTTAACCACAACGCGCCGCGCGCCTTCTGCGTGCTCAACCCGCTCAAGCTGGTGATCGAGAACTGGCCGGAAGACCGGGAAGAGTGGCTGGACGCGCCCTTGCACCCGCAGAACGAAGACATGGGCACCCGCCGCATGCCGCTCACCCGCGAGGTGTACATCGACCGGGAGGACTTCCGCGAGGAGGCCAACAAAAAGTACAAGCGGCTGGTGCTCGGCGACCGGGTGCGGCTGCGCTACGGCTACGTGATCCAGGCGGAGGACATCGTCCGCGACGCCGACGGCGAGATCGTCGAAGTGCGCTGCAGCTACGACCCGGACACCCTGGGCAAGAACCCGGAGCCGGCGGAAGGGCA
The DNA here is from genome assembly GCF_964221125.1 of Alloalcanivorax sp. Classification (NCBI taxonomy): domain Bacteria; kingdom Pseudomonadati; phylum Pseudomonadota; class Gammaproteobacteria; order Oceanospirillales; family Alcanivoracaceae; genus Alloalcanivorax; species Alloalcanivorax sp. Next base: position 49,171 of record NZ_CAXPXK010000035.1, on the reverse strand, counting down.
GGGCAAGATGCGCGGCGTCATCCACTGGGTCAGCGCCGATCGGGGCCTGCCCTGCGAGGTGCGCCTGTACGACCGCCTGTTCCAGACCGCCAACCCGTCGAAAGTGGCCGAGGACGAGAGCTTCCTGGACAACATCAACCCGGAGTCGCTGCGCGTGCTGCAAGGCTGCGTGGTCGAGCCGGGCCTGCGCGACGCCGGGCCGGAAAGCCGCTTTCAGTTCGAGCGCGAAGGCTACTTCTGCGTCGACCGGGACAGCGTTGACGGCCGGCTGGTGTTCAACCGCACGGTGGGTCTGCGCGAGTCCTGGCCCCGCGAGGCCTGAGCCAGGATGGTCTTCGCCGCCGTCAGGCTCCCCGCGTTCCTGCGCGAGGCCGGGCGGCGGGAGTGGCAATTCACCCTGCGTACCTTCAGCGCCGGCATGCTGGCGCTCTATATTGCTTTGGCCCTGGGCCTGGACGAGCCCAAATGGGCCTTGATGACGGTCTATATCGTCGCCCAGCCGCTGGGCGGCATGGTGCTGGCCAAGGGCGTCTACCGGCTGCTCGGCACCCTGGCCGGCGCCGCCATGGCGGTGGTGCTGGTGGCCACCCTGGCCCAGTTGCATACCCTGTTTTTCGTCGCCCTGGCGGTGTGGCTGGGGCTTTGCACCCTGTGCGCCAGCCTGCTGCGTAACTTCCGCTCCTACGCCTTCGTGCTGGCCGGTTACAGCGCCCTGATCGTGGGCGTGCCGGCGGTGCTGCAGCCGGACCAGGCGTTCACCATGGCGGTGGCGCGGGTCACCGAGATCGGCCTGGGCATTCTCTGCGTGGGCCTGATGAGCGTGCTGGTGTGGCCCCGGTCCGCCGGGCGCAGCTACCTACAACAGAGCCGCGAACAGCTGGTGGGACTGATCCGCCTGGTGGCGGACAGCGCCGGCGGCCGGCTCGACGCGCCGGCGCTGCAGCGGCGCCGCCAGGCGCTGATCACCAGCGGTATGGCGCTGGAGGCCCAGCGCGAGCACGCCCTGTTCGATTCCGCCCGGCTGCGCCGCCACGCCGGTCTTTGCCGCCGGCTGGGCCACGAGATGCTGGCGCTGATCTCCTCGGTGGGGCCGCTGAACACCTATGTGAACCGCTACGCGGAGCGCCACCACCAGGACCAGGTGGCGCGGCTGCTCGCCGACATCGCGCGCCTGGATCCGGAGGCGTCCCCGGCGGCCCTGCGGGAGACCCTGTCGGCGCTCTACCAGCGCGCCCGGGAACTGGCCCGCTCGCTGCGCGGCGAACTGCTCAGCCATGACGAGCAACGCTTCTACGCGCTGCAACTGGTGCTGGAGCACAGCGCCGAATTGTGCGACCGGCTGCGCTCCAGCGTGGCGCTCTACGCCATGCTCACCGATCAGGCCACGCCGGTGCGCTGGCGCGCCGGCACCTCGCGGCTGCATCTGGATTACGGGCAGGCCTGGCGCAACGGCGCCCGGGCGGCGCTGGCGCTGGGCGCCACGGTGGTGCTGTGGTTCTGGAGCGCGGCGCCCCAGGGGGCGGCCATGGCGATCCAGGTGGGGGTGATCTGCGCGCTGTTTTCCACCCGCGACGACCCGCTGGCGGCGGTGAAAGGCTTTATCAAGGGCGCCTTGCTGGCCACCGTGCTGGCCACGCTCTACCGGCTGGTGCTGTTGCCCGCCAGCGACGGCTTTCCGGCCCTGGTGCTGTGGCTGGCGCCGCTGTATCTGCTGGCCGGGCTGGCGATGGCGCGGCCGGCCACGGTGGCCACCGGCACCGCGCTGACCATCTTCTTCCCGCTGTTGCTGGACCTGCGCCCTGTGCAGGACTTTTCCGCCGCGCCGCTGTTCAACAATATGATCGGTCTGGGGCTGGGCATGGGCTTCGCGGTGCTCGCGTTCCTGTTGCTGTGGCCCGGCGACGACGCCGCCCGGGCCCGGCGCCGGCTGTGCCGGGATCTGTGCCGGACCCTGGGGCGCTGGCCGATCCGGCGGCGGCGCCCCCGCCATGAAATGGAAAGCCAGCTCTATGACCGCATCAGCCGTACGCTGCCCAGGCTCGATCCGGACCACCCCCGCGACGGCGAGCTGCTGCAGGGCGCGCTGGCGGCGGTGACCCTGGGGCTCGGGCTGCTTTATATGGACGCGCTGTGTCGGCGCGGCGTGCCGGCCTCGGTGCGGCTGGCGCTGACCCGCCTGATCCGCGACACCCAGCGCGCCCTGCGGGACGGCGACCAGGACCGCTGGCTGGCCCTGGCGGCCCGCGCCGACACCGTGGCCGGCCAGTGCCAGCGCGCCTACGACAGCGCCGCCAGCGACGGCGAGCGCCGCCGGCTGGTACGGGCGGTGGTGCGCCTGCGCATGCAGATCAATATTATCCGTGGCAACGCGGGCTTTTTCCTGAGCGGGTCCGGCGACGGCCCCTGGCGGGGACTGGAGGCGAACGGTGCTGCATGAGATCAATCTGGCCGGTGTGCTGCTGCCGCCGCTGATTCCGGTGGTGGTGCTGGGGTTGCTGATATTCTGGCCCGTGAACGGGCTGATCAGCCGCTACGACGGCTACCGGTTTGTCTGGCATCCGGCCCTGGCGGGCCTGTGTGTGCTGGTGATGAGTCTGGCCCTGGCGCTGGGCCTGCTGATGCTTATAGGGAGAGTGTGATGGCTGAATCCCGCGCGGACGACGGCCGGCGCCGCCGCTGGCGCCCGTTTTTAATCACCCTGGTGCTGGTGGCCGGCGCGGCCCTGGCGGTGTGGTTTTTCTGGCATCAGTACATGCACACCCTGTGGACCCGCGACGCCCGGGTGCGCGCGGCGGTGATTCAGGTGGCGCCGGATGTGTCCGGGCCGATTACCGGGCTGAACGTGAGCAACAACGCCCGGGTGGCGCAGGGCGACCCGCTGTTCGTGGTGGATCCGGAACGCTACCGGCTGGCCCTGCACCAGGCCCGGGCCGAACTGGAGCACCGCCGGCTGGAGTCGAAACTGCGCAGCGACGAAGCCGCCCGCCGCGACCGCCTGGGGCGGGCGGTGTCCGCCGAGGAGCGCGAGGAGGCCACCAGCCTGGCGGACGTGGCGCGGGCCGATCTGCAGGCCGCCCAGGCGGCGCTGCAAAAAGCCGAGCTGGACCTGGCCCGCACCCGGGTGAGCGCGCCCGCCGACGGCCATGTGACCCATCTGCTGGCCCACGCCGGCGATTACGCCCGCGCCGGCGAGCCGGTGCTGACCCTGGTGGACGGCGATTCGTTCTGGGTGGAGGCGTATTTTCGGGAAACCCAGGTGCACCGGATCCGGGTGGGCGACCCGGCGCGGGTGCGCTTGCTGGGCGTGGATCGGCCGCTGGAAGGGCGGGTCGCCGGCATCGCCCGGGGTATCGGCAACGCTAACGCGGTGGCCGGTGGCGATCAGGGTCTGGCGGAGGTGGCGCCGACCTTTGAATGGGTACGGCTGGCCCAGCGGATTCCGGTGCAGATCGAGCTGCGGGCGGTGCCCGAGTCGCTGACGCTGGCGGCGGGCATGACCGCCAGCGTCAGGATACTGGACCGCGATTAGACGCCGAACGCCTTTTCGCCCGCTTCCAGGGTCTGGAAGATCAGGGTGTTGATGGTCATCGGCCCGACGCCGCCGGGCACCGGCGTGTAGGCGGCCACCCGGTCGGCCAGCGGCGCCAGTTCGATGTCGCCGCATTTTTCCGGGTGGAAGCCGGCGTCCACCACCACGGCGCCGTCCTTGATCCAGTCTGCCTTGATGAACTCCGGGCGGCCCACGGCGCCCACCACGATGTCCGCCTGCTTGACCAGCTCCGGCAGGTTTTGGGTGCGGCTGTGGCAGATGGTGACGGTGGCGTTGGCGCCCAGCAGCATCAGCGCCATGGGTTTGCCGAGAATGGCGCTGCGGCCCACCACCACGGCGTGCTTGCCCTCCAGCGGGATCTGGTAGTGCTCCAGGATGCGCATGATGCCCTTGGGGGTGGCGCAGCCGTAGGCCGGCTCGCCCATGGCCATGCGGCCGAAGCCCAGGCAGGTGACGCCGTCCACGTCCTTCTCCAGGCTGATGGCGTCGAAGCAGCGGCGCTCGTCGATCTGCTCCGGCACCGGGTGCTGCAGCAGAATGCCGTGCACGTCCGGGTTGTTGTTGAGCTCGTCGATCTGCGCGAGCAACTGCTCGGTGGTGGTGTCCTCGGGCAGTTCGATGGCCCGGGAGTCCATGCCCACCCGGCGGCAGGCGTTGCCCTTCATCTTTACGTAGGTGGCGGAAGCCGGGTCGGCGCCCACCAGCAGCGTGGCGAGAATGGGGGTGCGTCCGTCGGCTTTCGCCTTGAGAGCGTCCACGCGACGGCGCATTTCCTCTTCGAAATGCTGGGCCAGTGCCTTGCCATCCAGAATCTGCGCGCTCATTGAGTGTCTCTTGGTCGGGAATCGGGAGGCGCGGATTTTCGCACGCCGGCCGCGGTGGGGCAAAGGGGCGCGCGGACCGGTTCGCGGCGCGGCTGGCGAATAATCCAGCGAACGGTTCCGGCGCCGGGCGCGCGGCGTTGACGCTCCCGGGGGCGGCGAGTATTATGCCGCCTCGCTCGACCTGCTCGGCGGGGTGTAGCGCAGCCTGGTAGCGCGCCTGCTTTGGGAGCAGGATGTCGGGGGTTCGAATCCCTCCACCCCGACCAGTCAAGCGAAGACGTTTTACCGGTTCAGCGCCTGTAGCTCAATTGGATAGAGCAACGGCCTTCTAAGCCGTAGGTTGCAGGTTCGAGCCCTGCCAGGCGCGCCAAAGCGCGCCGACAGGCACACAAAGTACCAAACCAGTTTTGCTGGTGGCTGTAGCTCAGTTGGTAGAGCCCCGGATTGTGACTCCGGTGGTCGTGGGTTCAAATCCCATCAGCCACCCCAACATTGAAGCCTCCGGGGGTAATCCCCGGGGGCTTTTTTCGTATCGGTGTTCATGGCGGCGGGCATTGACTATAATTGCCGCCCTTCAAAGTATGCGGTCCGGGCCGGCACGGTCGGCCGTGGACCAAAAAGTCTTTATAAAGAGGATGTTATGCAGGTTTCCGTAGAAACGACATCAGGTCTGGAACGGCGTTTGACCGTGGGCGTACCCGCGGAAAAAGTGGATTCGGCGGTCGACACCAAGCTGCGCGAGGCCCAGAAAAGCGTCCGCCTGAACGGCTTCCGCCCGGGCAAGGTGCCGATGCGGGAAGTGAAACGTCGCTTCGGTGATGCGGTGCGTAACGAGGTCCTCGCCGACGTGATGCGCGAATCCTTTATTGAGGCGGTGGAGCAGGAATCCCTGCAGCCGGCCGGCATGCCCGGTTTCGAGGCCACCAAGAACGAGGCCGGCCAGGATCTGGAGTTCGTCGCCACCTTCGAGGTGTACCCGGACGTGGAACTGGCGCCGCTGGACAGCGTGGAAGTGGAAAAGCCGGTGGCCGAGATCAGCGACGCCGACGTGGAGAAGATGATCGAGACGCTGCGCGAGCAGCGCTCCGAGTACGAAGCCGTGGAGCGCGCCGCGCAGACCGGCGACCGCGTCAACATCGACTTCAAGGGCCTGAAGGACGGTGAAGCCTTTGAAGGCGGCAGCGCCGAAGGCCAGAACCTGGAGCTGGGCTCCGGCCAGATGATCCCCGGTTTCGAGGACGGCATCGTCGGGATGAAGCCCGGTGAAGAGAAGGACATCGAGGTGACCTTCCCGGAGGACTACCAGTCCGAGGAGCTGAAAGGCCAGGCGGTGGTGTTCCAGATCAAGGTGAACAGCGTCGAAGCCAAGCAGCTGCCGGAAGTGGACGCCGAGTTCATGAAGGCGTTCGGCGTCGAAGACGGCGACCTGGAGCAGTTCAAGGCGGAAGTGCGCAAGAACATGGAGCGCGAGCTGAAGAACGCGGTGTCCGGCAAGGTGAAGGAACAGGTGATGGACGGTCTCGCCCAGGCCCACGACTTCGATCTGCCGGAAGCGCTGGTGAAGCAGGAAATCGACCGCATGCGTCAGCAGATGATGCAGCAGTTCGGTGGCGGCCAGCAGTTCGACGCGTCGATGCTGCCCGAAGAGCTGTTCCGCGAGCAGGCGCAGCGCTCCGCGCGGCTCGGCCTGGTGGTGCGCGCGATCCTCGAGAAGCACGAGATCAAGCCGGACGCGGATCGCGTCAAGGCGCGGGTGGAAGAGATCGCCTCTCAGTACGAGCAGCCCGAGGAACTGGTTAACTGGGTGTACAGCAACCCGCAGCAACTGCAGCAGATCGAAGGCGCGGTGCTGGAAGACCAGGTGGTGGACTTCGTACTGGAATCCGCCAAGGTGGAAGAGAAGAGCATGTCCTACCAGGACGCGGTCAAGCCGCGCGACCAGCAGGGCTGATCACAACGCCAGGCGTTGCCCCGGACCCGCCGACAGGGTCCGGGCGGAAGACCTCCGACGTACCGGAAAACGGTATTTCGGAGGTTTTTTTTGTTCTAAAAGGCCGCTTTTGTGCAACTTTTGCGCAGTTGAACGCCATATTGCCCCGCCTTTATAGACGCCCCACGGGGGCCACCTTACTATCAGGTGACCGCTATCGGGCGAACACCTTGTAACAGGGCCGGTTCGCCCCAATACCCGTTCACAGGCCGCGGCGCCGGAACAGCAGGTTGCGGACACGCCGGAGCGGGACACGCAGATATAGGAAGCGCTAGATGATAGACCTGAGCCGGATCACCTCCGTAACGCCGGAGATGAAGACTTTGATGCAGGACCCGACCAACGTGGGTCTGGTGCCCGTGGTGATCGAGCAGACCTCACGGGGCGAGCGTTCCTTCGACATTTATTCCCGTCTGCTGAAAGAGCGGGTTATTTTCATGGTCGGCCAGGTTGAGGACTACATGGCCAACCTGATCGTCGCCCAGATGTTGTTCCTGGAGTCGGAAAACCCGGACAAGGACATCAACCTGTACATCAACAGCCCGGGCGGTTCGGTGACCGCCGGCATGTCGATCTACGACACCATGCAGTTCGTGAAGCCCGCGGTGTCCACCATGTGCATCGGCCAGGCGGCCAGCATGGGCGCCTTCCTGCTCGCCGCCGGCGAGAAGGGCAAGCGCTACGCGCTGCCCAACGCCCGGGTGATGATCCACCAGCCGCTGGGCGGCTTCCAGGGTCAGGCTTCCGACATCGAGATCCATGCCCGCGAAATCCTCAAGATCAAAGAGGATCTCAACCGCATGCTCTCCCACCACACCGGCCAGCCGCTGGAAGTGGTGGAGCGCGACACCGATCGCGATAACTTCATGGACGCCACCCAGGCCAAGGAATACGGTCTGGTGGACGAGGTGCTCAGCCGCCGCTGAGCCCGCCGGAACGGCGTATGAAAGCGGCCGAATGGCGGTCGCCGGGGCCTGAGCGGGCTTGAAAAAGCCGCGCTCTCCCTGCATCTTCAAAGTGACTACCAGGTTCAGAGGCGATTCGATGACCGATAACACCGGAAAGGGCGACGACGGCAAACTGCTGTACTGCTCGTTCTGCGGCAAGAGCCAGCACGAAGTTCGCAAACTGATCGCGGGCCCGTCGGTCTTTATCTGCGACGAGTGTGTGGATCTCTGTAACGACATCATCCGCGAAGAGGTCCAGGAAGAGACCGGTGACAGCGGCGACGAGCGTCTGCCCAAGCCCCAGGAAATCAAGACCACGCTGGATGATTACGTGATCGGTCAGGAGCGCGCCAAGCGGGTGCTTTCCGTGGCCGTGTACAACCACTACAAGCGCCTGGGCAGCCAGGGCCGCAGCCGCGAGGAAGTGGAACTGGGCAAGAGCAATATCTTGCTTATCGGTCCCACCGGCAGTGGTAAAACGCTGCTCGCGGAAACGCTGGCGCGCCTGCTCAACGTGCCGTTCACGATCGCCGACGCCACCACGCTCACCGAAGCGGGCTATGTGGGCGAGGACGTGGAAAACATAATCCAGAAGCTGTTGCAGAAGTGTGACTACGACGTGGACAAGGCCCAGCGCGGCATCGTCTACATCGACGAAATCGACAAGATTTCCCGCAAGTCGGACAACCCGTCGATCACCCGCGACGTGAGCGGCGAGGGTGTGCAGCAGGCGCTGCTCAAGCTGATCGAGGGCACCGTGGCCTCGGTGCCGCCCCAGGGCGGCCGCAAGCATCCGCAGCAGGAGTTCCTGCAGGTCGACACCTCCAACATCCTGTTCATCTGCGGCGGCGCCTTCGCCGGTCTGGACAAGGTGATCCGCGACCGTTCCGACAAGGGCGGCATCGGCTTCTCCGCCGAGGTGAAGAGCAAGGAAACCGTGCTGTCCATGGGCGAAACCCTGGCCGGCGTGGAGCCGGAGGATCTGGTCAAGTACGGCCTGATTCCCGAATTCATCGGCCGCTTGCCGGTGATCGCCACCCTGGAGGAGCTCTCCGAGGAGGCGCTGGTACAGATTCTTACCGAACCGCGCAACGCACTGACCAAACAGTACGTCCGCCTGTTCGAGATGGAAGGCGTGGAACTCGACTTCCGCGACGACGCCCTGCGAGCGGTGGCGCGCAAGGCCATGGAGCGCAAATCCGGCGCCCGGGGCCTGCGTTCGATCCTCGAGGCGGTGCTGCTGGATACCATGTATCAGGTGCCGTCGCTGGATGGCGTCGCCAAGGTGGTGATCGACAGTGCCACCATCGACGGTGAGTCCGAACCGCTTCTGATTTACGAGAACAGCGAGCAAACGTCCAGGGTCGCGCCGGATTGATCCGCGCGACCGGTTGATGGTCGTAAACCAACAAAGGGGCGATACGTGCTGAAAGATATTCCGTTGCTGCCACTGCGTGACGTGGTGGTCTACCCGCATATGGTGATCCCGCTGTTCGTCGGCCGGGAGAAGTCCATTGCGGCCCTGGAAGCCGCCATGGCCAGCGACAAGCAGATCATGCTGGTGGCGCAGCGCAACGCGTCCGATGACGATCCCGCGGAAAGCGATATTTACCGGGTGGGCACCGTGTCCACCATCCTGCAGATGCTCAAGCTCCCCGACGGCACCGTCAAAGTGCTGGTCGAGGGCGGCGCCCGCGGCCACATCAGCAAGGCCCGCTTCGGCGAGGAGGGCGGCGTCGCCGATGTCCGCGAACTGGACAATCAGATGCCGTCGGAAAGCGAGCAGGACGCCTTGTCCCGCTCGTTGCTCGCCAAGTTCGAGGAATACGTCAAGCTGTCCAAGAAGGTGGCGCCGGAGATCATGAATTCGGTGTCCTCCATCGACGAGGTCAGCCGCCTGGCCGACACCATCTCCGCCCACCTCCAGCTCAAGCTTGAAGAGAAGCAGGACGTCCTGGAAATGGTCGACGTGCGCGAGCGTGTCGAGCATCTGGTGGCGCTGATGGAATCCGACATGGATGTGCTGAAAGTGGAAAAGCGCATCCGTGGCCGGGTCAAGAAACAGATGGAGAAGAGCCAGCGCGAGTACTATCTGAATGAGCAGATGAAGGCGATTCAGAAAGAACTCGGCGACCTGGACGACAGCGGCAACGAGCTGGAGGATCTGGAAAAAAAGATCGACAACTCCGGCATGCCCAAGGACGCCAAGGAAAAGTCCAAGAACGAATTGAACAAGCTGCGCATGATGTCGCCGATGTCCGCCGAGGCGACGGTGGTGCGCAGTTACCTGGACTGGATGACCTCGGTGCCGTGGAAGAAGCGCAGCCGGGTGCGTCACGATCTGGCCCACGCCAAGGAAATTCTCGACCAGGATCACTATGGCCTGGAAGAAGTGAAAGAGCGCATTCTGGAATTTCTCGCTGTGCAAAGCCGGGTCGGCAAGGTGAAGGGTCCGGTACTGTGTCTGGTGGGCCCGCCCGGGGTGGGCAAAACCTCCCTGGGGCAGTCGGTGGCGCGCGCCACCAACCGCAAGTTCGTGCGCATGGCCCTGGGCGGCGTGCGTGATGAGGCGGAGATTCGCGGCCACCGGCGCACCTACATCGGCTCGCTGCCGGGCAAGGTGATCCAGAAGCTGTCCAAGGTGGGCGTGCGCAACCCGCTGTTCCTGCTCGACGAAGTCGACAAGATGGGCATGGACATGCGTGGCGACCCGGCGTCGGCGTTGCTGGAAGTGCTGGATCCGGAACAGAACCACACCTTCAGCGATCACTACCTGGAAGTGGACTACAACCTGTCCGAAACCCTGTTTATCTGCACCTCCAATTCCATGAATATTCCGGCGCCGTTGCTGGACCGCATGGAAGTGATTCGTCTGCCCGGTTACACCGAGGACGAGAAGATCAACATCGCCTCCCAGTACCTGATTCCCAAGCAGATCAAGTCCAACGGTCTGCGCGAGAACGAACTGGTGCTGGATGAAAAGGCGCTGCAGTTCATCGTGCGTCATTACACCCGGGAATCCGGGGTGCGTGGCCTGGAGCGGGAAATCAGCAAGATCTGCCGTAAGGTGGTGAAGGAAAATCTGCTGGAAAAAGAGAACCGCACCATTACCCTGACGCCGGAAAACATTGATCATTATCTGGGTGTGCGCAAGTACGATTACGGGCGCGCCGAAGAGAAGGATCAGATCGGTCAGGTCACCGGCCTGGCGTGGACTTCGGTGGGCGGTGAACTGCTCACCATCGAAGGCGTGTCCACCCCCGGCAAGGGTCGTGTCACCACCACCGGCTCGCTCGGTGATGTGATGCAGGAGTCCATCCAGGCGGCCTGGACGGTGGTGAAAAGCCGCTCCGGCAACCTGGGTATCCGCCGCCGGCAACTGGAACGCAATGACGTCCATATCCACGTGCCCGAGGGCGCCACGCCGAAGGACGGCCCCAGTGCCGGCATCGGCATGTGCACCGCGATGGTATCGGTACTGACCGGCATTCCGGTGCGCGCCGACGTGGCGATGACCGGTGAGATCACCCTGCGCGGCCAGGTGCTGGCCATCGGTGGTCTCAAGGAAAAACTGCTCGCCGCCCATCGCGGCGGCATTAAAACCGTGCTGATTCCGCAGGAAAATGAGCGGGACCTCAAGGAAATTCCGGACAAGATCAAAGAGGCTCTGGATATCCGGCCGGTAAAATGGATCGACCAGGTGTTGGAGTTGGCGTTAACGCACACTCCCACGCCGCTGAGCGAGGCGGAAGTGGAAGAAGACCTCGCTCTGGCCGAAGAAAAAGCGCAGAAAGGTTCGGAACGGCCCAGCACCCATTGAACCAAATGGGTGGCGGGCCGTCTCAAGAGCTCTTCCGTGACTTTGTTGTTCGTCTTTAAATGATTGATCAAAAAGGTTTTTTACTTTTATCCAAGCTGGTGTGACTGCACTTATCCTTCCTTGACGCCCCCTAGGCCCATTGGTATAAAGGCGGCTTCGTCATACGGAGAGTGCATCGCGCCTCGACCATAAAACCGGGAAATAGAAAAGGGGAATTTTGTGAATAAATCCGAACTGATTGACGCCATCGCCGCGGCTTCCGATATCTCCAAGGCCGATGCGGGCCGCGCGCTGGACGCCACTCTGGATGCCGTGACCGGCGCTCTGAAGAAAGGCGACAGCGTTTCTCTGGTGGGCTTCGGTACTTTTTCCGTGAAGCAGCGCGCTGCGCGCGAAGGTCGCAATCCGCAGACCGGCGAAACCATCAAGATCGCCGCTGCCAACGTACCGGGCTTCAAGGCGGGCAAGGCGTTGAAAGACGCCGTGAACTGATCTGGCTTCAGGAGCGGTAGTTCAGCTGGTTAGAATACCGGCCTGTCACGCCGGGGGTCGCGGGTTCGAGTCCCGTCCGCTCCGCCAGCGCATAAGCGTATCCGTCTTGGGTGCGCTTTTTTGCTTTCCGGTACCCTATAAAAAGATTAGAGATTCCTTGGAGTAAACCATGCAGGAGTTCAGACGATTTGTCCGCGGGCCCGTGGGCAAGGTTCTGCTCGCCGCGATCATTCTTCCCTTTATCATTTCCGGGTTTTACGGGTATTTCACCGGAGGGGGTAGTGACAGCGCTGTTGCCGAAGTGGAAGGCAACAAAATCAGCCGCGGGTACGTCAGTTCGCGCACTCAGCAACTGCGTCAGATGCTGCGCCAGCAGAGCCCGGATATTAATGAATCAATGCTCGATTCGTTTATTCGCCCTGAGATGGTGCTGCAGGGAATCGTGAACGAGCAATTGATGATCGCCGCCGCGCGCAACGCGGACATGGCGTTCAGCGACGCCCAGGCGGCCGTGTTGATCCGCAATAACGACATGTTCTACGAGAACGGTCGCTTTTCGGAAACCCAGTTCGAGCGCATGGTGCGCGCCCAGGGCATGACCCCGCAGGGCTATCTGGAATCGCTGCGCCAGGAGCGCATCAGCCAGCAGTACCGCAACGCGTTCGCGGCCACCGATTTCGCCCTGGAAGGTGAGCTCGCCGAGCAACGCCGCCTGGGTGAACAGCGCCGCGACATTCGCTATGTGCGCCTCAGCGTGGACAGCCTGCGTGGCGATACCCAGGTTTCCGATCAGGAAGTGTCGGATTTCTACGACCAGAACACGTCCGAGTTCATGCGCCCCGAACAGCTGCGCGTGCGCTATATCGAGTTGACCCCGGAGCGCTACCGGGATCGCGTGGAGATCTCCGACGAGCAGATCCGCGCCGAATACGAAGCACGCAAGCAGATGCGTGACAGCGCCGCCACCCGCCGGGAAGTGGCCCACGTGCTGATCAGCGTCAACGACGAGCGTGACGAAAACGCCGCCGTGGAGCGGGCCCGCGACGCGCGCCAGGCGCTGGAGCAGGGCAGCAGCTTCGCCGAGGTGGCGCGGGAATATTCCGACGACGCCGCCACCGCACGCAGCGGCGGTAACCTGGGCCGGGTCGGTCAGGGTTCCCTGCCGGACTCCCTGGACGAGGCGCTAGCCGACATGGACGTGGGCGACGTCTCCGAACCGGTAATTTCCGACGCCGGCGTACACCTGCTCAAGGTGATCGAGGAAGAGCGCGCCGAAATGCCGCCGCTGGAGGATATGCGCGACGAGATCGTCACCGATCTGCAGAGCGCCCAGTCCGATTCCCTGCTCGCCGAGGATCTGGTGACCCTCGAAGAGCTGGTCTACGAGCACAGCGACCTGCAGGTGCCCGCCGAGCAGCTGGGCCTGGAACTGCAGACCACCGACTGGGTCTCCATGCAGGAACTGCCCACGGCGCTCAACAACGCCCGCGTCCGCGAAGCGCTCAACAGCGAAAGCGTGCGCGAGCAGGGCCGCAACAGCGACCTGCTGGAAGTGGCCCCGGGCCGCTTCCTGGCCCTGCGCCTGGAAGAGGTGAAGGACGCCGAGCCGCTGCCGCTGGCGGAAGTGAGCGAGGACATCCGCGCCCAGCTGCGCCTGCGCAAGGCCCGCGCCCGCGCCGAGGCGCTGGCCGAAGAGGCCCGCGCAGCGGTGGAGCAGGGCGCCGATCTGGCGGCCGTGGCCGAGCAACTCGACGCCGAGGTGCAGGAAGAAGCGGATCTGCAGCGCGGCGCCTCCGAGCCGGCCATGGAAGTGGTGGATGCCGTGTTCGCCACGCCCCGGCCCGCCGAAGGCGAAAGCAGCCCGATCCGCTTCACCAGCCTGCGCAACGGTGATCTGGTGGCGTTCCAGCTGACCGCCGTGGAAGACGGTTCCGTGGACGCCCTGGAGCCGGAGCAGCAGCGCCAGGCTCTGCAGGAGCTGGCGCGCGTGGAAGGCGAGCGCGGCTTCCGCCAGGTGATGGCGTTCCTGCGCGACAGCCTGGACGTGGAACTGCATCCGGATCGCCTCAGCCAGCCCCGCGAACAGCCGCAGCCCCAGCCCCAGCCGGCGGCCCCGCCGCTCTAAGTGGCTCGCCGGCCAGCGAAAAACCCGCCACCCCGGCGGGTTTTTTTATGGGTGCGTGGCGCGACCAGAAAGGTTCGCACCCTTGAAGATGCCCGAATTGCGGGAGCGGGCCTTGTGGGAGCTTGCTTGCAAGCGAAAGGCCGGCAAAGCCGGCCGGCAGGATACCAGAGACCTGGGTTCTCCGATGTCCGGTGCTCCGTATCGGAGACGCGGGGCAATGGTGAGGCCTTCCGGGCCCGCTCAAGCCATCCCTGGCCGCTGTTAGTTTGGCCAGCCCTGGCCAAACAGCTCCCTCCCGGCCTCACCATTGCCCCGCTCACTTGGCAGCGGCACCGCCACGGGTCATAACACCACTGGACCCTCCAGGGAGGGCAAGCTTGGAAATTTCCAAGGAGCGCCGGGATCGGGTGGGCTTTCTGGAGAGAAAGGTCTCTGGAATCCTGCCGGCAAGCTCCGCTTGCCTTTCGCGGGCTTGGCCCGCTCCTACCAGACCCCCTCCCGCTGAACGAAAAAACCCGCCATTTCGGCGGGCTTTTCGGTGGGGCTTGGCGAGGGGAAATCAGCTCTCTTCGCCGGGCTCCTCGAACGGCATGGAGACCGTGGCGGCGCCGCCGTCCACGTAGGTGATCTCGGAACTGATGCCGGAGGCCAGGTCCGAGCACAGGAAGGCGGCGGTGTTGCCCACCTCCTCGATGGTCACGTTGCGGCGCAGCGGCGCCTTGGCGGCGTTGTAGTCCAGCATGCTGCGGAATTTCTTGATCCCGGACGCGGCCAGGGTGCGAATCGGGCCGGCGGAAATGCCGTTCACGCGGGTGCCTTCCGGGCCCAGGCTGGACGCCAGATAGCGCACCGACGCCTCCAGGCTGGCCTTGGCCAGGCCCATCACGTTGTAGTTGGGCACGGTTTGCCGGGAGGCGTGGTAGGTGAGGGTGAGCAGGGCGCCGTTGCGGCCCTTCATCAGCGGGCGGGCCGCCTGGGCCAGGGCCACGAAGCTGTAGGAGGAAATCTCGTGGGCGATGCGGAAACCTTCGCGGGTGGCCACGTCGGCGAAGTTGCCGTCCAGCTCGTTGCCCGGGGCGAAGCCCACCGCGTGGACCACGCCGTCGAGGCCGTCCCACTGCTTGCCGAGCCCTTCGAATACCTGCTGGATCTGCTCATCGGAGGCCACGTCGCAGGGAAAGCACAGCGCCTCGTTGCTGCCGTAGCGCTCGGCGGCTTTCAGCACCCGGCTTTTCAGTTTGTCGTTCTGGTAGGTAAAGGCCAGCTCGGCACCTTCGCGGTGCATGGCTTCGGCGATACCGGTGGCGATCGACCGGTCACTGGCGACGCCGACAATCAGAAATCGCTTACCTGCGAGAAAACCCATGATATGTCCTCGATTCGACGGTTCGGTGTGGCCCTAGTATAGGGAAATGGCAAGGGGGTGAAAGACGCCCCGGAATTCAATGTGCAACCGCTTGTTTCTCGCCGCCGGCGTTGACGGTGCGGTTGTAGGCGGCGTCGATCAGGCGCCGTGTGTAGGCCTGCTGGGGCTCACGGAACACCCGCTCGGTGTCGCCGTGCTCCACCACCTGGCCGTGGCGCATGACCAGCAGCCGGTGGCTGATCGCGCGCACCACCTTGAGGTCGTGGCTGATGAACAGGTAGCTGAGGCCGTGGCGGCGCTGCAGGGTTTTCAGCAGCTCCAGCACCTGGGCCTGCACGCTGCGGTCGAGCGCCGAGGTGGGCTCGTCGAGGATCAACAAATCCGGCTCCACGATCAGCGCCCGGGCGATGGCGATGCGCTGGCGCTGGCCGCCGGAGAATTCGTGCGGATAGCGCTCGGCGGCGTCCGCCGGCAGGCCCACTTCCTCGAGCAGGGCGTGGGTGCGCTCCGCCCGCTGGGCGGCGTTCAGGTCTTTGTGGTGCACGCGCAGGCCCTCGTCCACGGCGCGGCCCACGCTGAGGCGCGGGTTAAGGCTGCCGAACGGGTCCTGGAACACCACCTGCATATGGCGGCGCCAGGGGCGCAGGGCGGCGCCGCTGAGGCGGTCCAGCGGCTGATCCAGCAGCCTCACCGTGCCGGCGGCGGGGATCAGCCGCAGCCGGGCCAGCGCCAGGGTCGATTTGCCGGAGCCGGATTCGCCCACCACGCCCAGGGTTTCGCCCCGGCGCAGGGTCAGAGACAGGTCGTCCACCGCCGCCAGCGGCGCGGCGCGGCCGAACCAGCCCCGGCGCGGGCCTTTGAAGTGCACCGACAGGCCCTGGGCGTTGAGCAGCTCCGGGGCCTCGTCGGTCAGCGGCTCCGGGTGGCCGGCGGGCTCCGCCGCCAGCAGGTGGCGGGTGTAATCGTGTTCCGGCTGCTCCAGCACCCGCGCGGTGGCGCCGGTTTCGACGATGCGCCCCTGGTGCATCACCGCCACGTCGTCGGCGTAGCGGGCCACCAGGCCCAGGTCGTGGCTGATCAGCAGAATGCCCAGATTGCGCTCGCGCTGCAGGCGCCGCAGCAGGTCCAGGATGGTTTCCTGGATGGTCACGTCCAGGGCGGTGGTGGGCTCGTCGGCGATCAGCAGGGCCGGGTCGTTGGCCAACGCCATGGCGATCATCACCCGCTGACGCTGGCCGCCGCTGAGCTGATGCGGGTAGCGCTGCAGCATGTCCTCGGTGGCGGGCAGCTCCACCTGTTCCAGCAGATTCAGGCAACGCTGCCGGATGGCGGCGCGCCCCAGGCCCTGATGAATGCGCATCGCCTCGCCGATCTGCCGCTCCACGCGGTGCAGTGGGTTGAGCGCGGTGAGCGGCTCCTGAAAGATGGTGCCGATACGGCCGCCGCGCAGCGCCCGGCGGCGATCGGCGGGCCAGTCCAGGATGTTGTCGCCGTCCAGCTCGATGGCGGCGGCACGGCGCCCGGCGCCGCCCGGCAGCAGATCCAGCACCGACATGGCGGTGAGCGACTTGCCGGAACCGGATTCGCCCACCAGGGCCAGGGTGCGCCCGGCGTCCACGCTCAGGCTCACCCGGTCCACCGCCGGCCGGGCCGGGTCGTCGAACCAGACGCTCAGGTCGTCCAGGCGCAGCAGATGTCTAGGCAGCGGCGTCATTGTATTTCCTCGGATCGAAAGCGTCGCGTACCGCCTCGCCGGCGAACACCAGCAGCGAGAGCATCACCGCCAGGGTGACGAAGGCGCTCAAGCCCAGCCAGGGGGCGTGCAGGTTGGCCTTGCCCTGACCCAGCAGCTCCCCCAGCGACGGCGAGCCCGGCGGCAGGCCGAAGCCGATGAAGTCCAGCGAGGTGAGCAGGATCACCGACGCGTTGAGCACGAACGGCAGGTAGGTGAGGGTGGCCACCATGGCGTTGGGCAGCATGTGCCGGAACAGAATCACCGGGGTGCGCACCCCCATGGCCTGGGCGGCGCGCACGTACTCCAGGTTGCGGCAGCGCAGGAATTCGGCGCGCACCAGATCCACCAGGGTCATCCACGAGAACAGCAGCATGATCGCCAGCAGGACCCAGAATCCGGGCACCACGAAACTGGAGATCACGATGATCAGGTAGAGAATCGGCATGCTCGACCAGATTTCCACGAAGCGCTGGCCGCCCAGGTCCAGCCAGCCGCCGTAGTAACCCTGCACCGCGCCCACCACGATGCCGATCAGGCTGGACGTGACGGTCAGGATCAGGCCGAACAGCACCGACAGGCGGAAGCCGTAAATCAGGCGGGCCAGCACGTCCCGGCCCTGGTCGTCGGTGCCCAGCCAGTTTTCCGCCGAGGGGGGCGCCGGCGCCGGCACGGTGAGCTCGTAGTTGATGGTGTCGTGGCTGTAGCGGATCGGCGGCCACAGCATCCAGCCGTCGTCCTCGATCAGCTCCGCCACATAGGGGTCGCGGTAGTTGGCTTCGGTTTCGAACAGGCCGCCGAAGGTGGTTTCCGGGTAGGTCTTGAACACCGGGAAATAGAGGTCGCCCTGGTACTGCACCATGATCGGCCTGTCGTTGGCGACGAATTCCGCCCCCAGGCTGACCACGAACAGCACCAGGAACAGGCCCAGCGACCAGAAGCCACGGCGGTTGCGACGGAAGGCGCGCCACTGGCGCCGCCAGATCGGATTGCCGCTGCCCATCAGCGTGCCCTCCGCTCAAAGTCGATACGCGGGTCCACCCACATATAGGTCAGGTCCGAAATCAGCTTCAGCAGCATGCCGATCAGCGTGAAGATGAACAGGGTGCCGAACACCACCGGGTAATCCCGGTTGATCACCGATTCGAAGCCGAGCAGGCCCAGCCCGTCCAGCGAGAAGATGTACTCGATCAGCAGCACGCCGGTGAAGAACATGCCGACGAAGGCGGCCGGGAAGCCGGCGATGATGATCAGCATGGCGTTACGGAACACATGGCCGTAGAGCACGCCGTTCTCATCCAATCCCTTGGCGCGGGCGGTCTGCACGTATTGCTTGCTGATCTCGTCAAGAAAGGAGTTCTTGGTGAGCATGGTCAGGGTGGCGAAGTTGCCGATCACGATGGCCAGGGTGGGCAGCGTGATGTGGTGCAGGTAATCCAGCGCCTGGCGCCACCAGGGCAGTTGATCGAAATTGTCCGAAGTCAGCCCGCGCAGCGGAAACCACTCCCAGTAGGAGCCGCCGGCGAACAGCACCACCAGCAGAATGGCGATCAGAAAGCTGGGGATCGCATAGCCGACGATGATCGCGGTGCTGCTCCACACGTCGAAGCGGCTGCCGTCGCGCACCGCCTTTTTGATGCCCAGCGGCACCGCCACCAGATAAGTGATCAGCGTGCTCCACAGCCCCAGGGAGATGGACACCGGCAGGCGTTCGGCGATCAGGGTGCTGACGTCCTTGTCGCGGTAGTAGGATTCGCCGAAGTCGAAGGTCAGATAGCGTTTGATCATCAGCCAGAAACGTTCCGGCGCCGGCTTGTCGAAGCCGTAGAGCTTTTCGATACGCTCGAGCAGCTCCGGCGGCATCCCCCGTGAGCCCCGGTAGTCGCCGCCGCCGCTGTTGACCAGATCCTGGGTGGTGCCGGCGAAACCGCCGCCGGCGCCGCCTCCGCCGATGCCCTGCAGCTGGGCGATGGCTTTCTCCACCGGGCCGCCGGGGGCCGCCTGCACGATCACGAAGTTAAGCAGCAGAATGCCCAGCAGGGTGGGCACGATCAGCAGCAGCCGCTTGAGAATATAGATCAGCATTATTGCGCGCTTTTATCCCACCAGAGTTCGGTGGCGCCGTCGAAGCCCACATAGGGCGGCAGCGGCGGATGGGCGAGCCGTGACTGATAGGCGAAGCGGTGGTAATCCAGATACCAGTTGGGCACCACGTAGAAGCCCCACTGCAGCGCCCGGTCCAGGGCGCGGGTGCGGGTGACCAGCTGCTCCCGGGTGTTGGCGGCGATCACCTTGCTGACCAGCTCATCGATGGCCGGATTGCTGACGCCGGCGTAGTTCTGGCTGCTTTCTCGCTCGGCGGCGGCGGAGCCCCAGTAGCCGCGCTGCTCGTTGCCGGGGGAGGGCGACTGGCCCCAGCCGCCGACCATCATGTCGAAATTGAAATTACGCACCCGCTGCACGTACTGCGACTGGTCCACGCGCACCACGTCCGCGTCGATACCCAGGGTCTTCAGGTTGCGCGCGTAGGGCAGCACGATGCGCTCGAAGGCCGGCTGGTAGAGCAGGAATTCAAAGCTCACCGGCTCGCCGTCCGGGGTGTGCAGCTTGCCGTCCTTGACCTGGTAGCCGGCGTCCTTGAGCAGGGCCTGGGCCTGGCGCAGATTGTCACGGGGGCGGCCGGAGCCGTCCGACACCGGCGGCTGGTAGGCCTCGGTGAACACCCGCGGCGGCAGGTCTTCGCGCAGCGGTTTCAGCAGTGCCAGCTCTTTCTCGTCGGGCAGGCCGGTGGCGGCCAGCTCGGAATTCTGGAAGTAGCTGCGGGTCCGCTTGTACTGACCGTAGAACAGATTCTTGTTGGACCACTCAAAATCAAAGGCGTAGGTCATCGCCTCGCGCAGCACCGGGTCCTGGAACAGCGGGCGGCGGGTATTGAAAATAAAGCCCTGCATGCCGGCCGGGTTCTGGTGGGTCACCTCTTCGGTGATGATCTCGCCGTCGCGGAACGCCTCGCCGGTGTAGGCGGTGGCCCAGTACTTGGAATTGTTTTCCGAGCGCCAGTCGTAGTCGCCGCGCTTGAACGCTTCCAGCGCCACGGTCTGGTCCAGATAGTATTCGTAGATGATGCGGCCGAAATTATGGTGCCCCCGGTTCACCGGCAGGTCCTTGGCCCAGTAGTCGTCGCGGCGCTGGTAGACGACCCGCTTGCCGGCCTTGAAGCTGTCCACCTTATAGGGTCCGGAACCGGGCGGCGGCACCAGATTGGCGTCGTCGAAGGGTTTGTCGTCCCAGTAATGCTTGGGCATCACCGGCAGCTGGCCGACGATCATCACCAGCTCGCGGTTGTCGCCGGCCTTGAAGCTGAATTTCACCTCGCGCTCGGACAGCGCCTCGACCTTTTCCACGTCACCGTAATAGTAGGCGTAGAAGGGCGCGCCTTTGTCGCGCAGCTGCTTGAAGCTCCACACCACGTCCTCGGCGCGCACCGGATGCCCGTCGGCGAAGCGGGCCTGCTCGCGCAGGGTGAAGGTGACCCAGCTGCGGTCCTCGGGCCATTCCATGGATTCGGCCAGCAACCCGTATTCGGTGAAGGGTTCGTCCTTGCTGCGCACCGTCAGGGTGTCGAACACCAGCCCCTGGGAGCCGGCCGCCGCCTGGCCCTTGGGCAGCCACGGCTGAAAATTATCGAAGCCGCCCACCACGTGCAGGCTCAGGCTGCCGCCCTTGGGGGCGTCCGGCCGGACATAGTCGAAGTGCTTGAAGCCGGCGGGGTATTTGGGGTCGCCGTGCATGGTGATGGCGTGGGAGCGCTGGGTCTCCGCCAGCGCCGGGCCGCTAAACAGGGCGGCAACAAAGAACAAACAGCACACTAAGCAACGCATCGCGCCTTTCATCGTTATTGTGGACTCCTTGGTGGGGTCTTTGGCGTCACCATAGCCCAGGCGATGGGGATCGCCAAATGGCACTGCTTACTGTGACCCGCGCTCGCCGGCCGGGTTCACCGGCGAAGCGGGCCGTCGCGCCTGATCCGCTTAAGGCGCGTTGCGCACATCCACATACAGCGTCAGATTGTCGCCGGGTTGCAGATAGCGGCTTTTCTCCAGGCGGTCATTCCAGTCGCGAATCTGATTCACCGACACGTTAAAGCGGTTGGCGATAGCGTGCAGTGAATCCCCGCGACGCACGGAGTAGCGCACCTTGCGAATCATTTCCTCGCGCTCCTCGGCGCGCACCGTGGCCGCCGGGCCGTCCTCGCGCCACACCGCCAGGGTCTGGCCCACGCGCAGCGGGTCGCCGGGGGCCATATTGTTCCATTTCGCCAGCGCCTGCACGCTGACGTCGTTCTCCCGCGCGATCTGCCACAGCGTGTCCCCGGCCGCGACCCGGTGATCCACGCGCTGGCGCTTGCCGCGCTGCCGGCCCTGGTTGTCCGCCAGCCGCTGGTCGGCGCTCAGTTTGTACTGATCCTGGGAGGGTTCCGGAATCAACAGGGTGCGGCCGGCGATGATGGTGTTGCCGGACAAATCGTTGATGTCGCGGAGCACCGCCGGGGTGGTGCGGTGGGCGCGGGCGATGCGGCTCAGCGAATCGCCGCTGCGAATGGTGTAGCGGTGCCAGCGCATGCGTTCTTCCTGCGGCAGGTCCGCCACCCGCTCGCGGAAGGCGTCGGCGCTGCCCACCGGCACCAGCAGGGTGTGCGGGCCTTCCGGGGCGGTCGCCCAGCGGTTGAACGCCGGATTCAGCAGGTAGAGCTCTTCGGTGGAGATCTCCGCCAGGCTGGCGGCCTGGGCCAGGTCGATCTGGCCGCCCACGTCCACCTCCTCGAAGTAGGGCTGGTCGGCCATCGGGTGCAGGGTGACGCCGTAGCGCCGCGGGTCGCGGACGATCTCCGCCACCGCCAGCAGCTTGGGCACATAGGCGGTGGTTTCGCGGGGCAGGTCCAGGTGCCAGAAATCGGTGGGGCGGCCGGCTTCCTCGTTGCGGCGCCGGGCTCGGGAGACGGTGCCGCCGCCGGCGTTGTAGGACGCCAGGGCCAGCAGCCAGTCGCCGTCGAAGCGCTCGGAAAGCTGCTGCAGGTAGTCCAGGGCGGCGCGGGTGGACAGGGTGATGTCGCGCCGGCCGTCGTACCACCAGGTCTGGTCGAGCCCGAAATACTTGCCGGTGGACGGAATGAACTGCCAGGGGCCGGCGGCGCGGCCGTGGGAGTAGGCGAACGGGTCGAAGGCGCTTTCCACCACCGGCAGCATCACCAGCTCCAGCGGCATGTCGCGGCGCTCCGCTTCCTCGACGATAAAGTGCAGATAGCGCTCGGCGCGCTCCGTGACGCGGGTGAAATAGCTCGGGTGCCGGGCGTACCACTTGCGCTGCAGGCGCACGCGCTCCCGGTCCTGATGCAGGTCCAGCGCATAGCCGTCGCGAATCCGCGCCCACAGATCCTGCTGCGTGCTTTCTTCCTGGTCGGCGGCGGGCTCAACCGGTTCCGGTTCCGGCATGCCGTTGGCGAGCCCCGGGTCTTTGACGGAGGGCTCCGCCGGCGGCATGGGAGGCAGGTCGTCCACCTCGGGTTTCGTGGCACAAGCGCCTACCATCAGCGCGAGCCCCAGGGCTGCACAACCAAGAAGTTTATTCATAACAATAATATACGATTCGAATTTTAAGTTGATTCTAGGCAGGGGCGGCGATCCCGGCAAGGAGAAATCGCCGCCGGACCGCGCTTCAGGCGGAGTCCTTCCAGCGGCGCAGGGCCGCGAAACTGTCCACGTTGGTTTCCGGCGCTTCCCCGAAACGGGCTTCGCAGGCCTGGCGCAGTTGCGGGTCCGCCGCGCGCAGAAACGGGTTGGTGCGCTTCTCCTCGCCGATGGTGGAGGGCACCGTGATGCGGTCCTGCTCGCGCAGGGCGCTGACCCGGGCGAGCCGGTCGCTTACCGCCGGGTCCTCGGGGGATACGGTCGCCGCGAAGCGCAGGTTGGCCAGGGTGTACTCATGGGCGCAGAACACCTGGGTGTCCTCGGGCAGGCCGGCCAGCCGCGTCAGGGAGTGGTGCATCTGCTCCGGGGTGCCTTCGAACAGCCGCCCGCAGCCGCCGGCGAACAGGGTGTCGCCGCAGAACAGCCAGCCCTGGCGGGGGGCGTAGAAAGCAATGTGCCCCAGGGTGTGGCCGGGCACTTCCATTACGTCCAGTTCCAGGTCCGGCGTGGCCAGACGAACGCGGTCGCCGTCGCCCAGCGGGTGGTCCATTTCCGGAATGGTTTCCCGGGCCGGGCCGTACACCGGAATATCCCGATCCCGGCACAGGGCGGAAACCCCGCCCACGTGATCCGGGTGGTGATGGGTAATCAGCAGCGCGCTCAGGGTCAGGCCCTGGTCGCTCAGCCAGGCCTCCACCGGGGCGGCGTCGCCCGGGTCCACGATCACGCATTGATCGCCGTCGCGAATCGCCCAAATGTAGTTGTCATTGAAGGCCGGGATGGCCGTAGGGGCTTGCAGCATGACGTGTTACCCTTCGCTTGAATGCTTGGATGTAACCCTACAGTTCCAAGGGAGAAATGTCAGCGATGCAGTTACCCCCGCTGTCGAGATCACCGTTCCGCCGCCAGCCGGCGGACATGCTGGAACGGTTCAATGAGTGGCAGGACACCCAGGCCGGCCAGGCGGTGCTGGAGGCGGAACGCGCCATCGTCGCCGAATGGACCCCCCGGCTGGTGGGCCAGCGCGCGGTGGAAGTCAGCGGCGGCCGTTGCCAGGACATGCTGCGCGACATTCGTCTGCCGTGGCGCTGTTCGGTGACACCGATGCCGGTGGAAGGCGGGCGCCAGGCCACCAGCCGGGTGGCCCTGGAAGCCTGCCCGCAGTCGCTGCCGATCGCCAAGAACAGCGTCGACGTGGTGCTGCTGCACCATTGTCTGGAATTCCACGACGCCCCCCATCAGGTGCTGCGCGAGGCGGCCCGCTGCGTGGCCCCGGGCGGCGTGCTCGCGGTGGTCGGCTTCCACCCCCTGAGCATTATGGGGCTGGCGCGCTGGTTCCGGCGCGGCGGCCAGCGGCCCGGCTGGAACGGCCGCTATTTCCGTCCTTACCGGGTCAGCGACTGGCTGAACGTGCTGGGTTTTGAAGTGGAGGGCGTGGCCAGCGGGTTCTACAATCTGCCCGTCGGCGACCGGGGCCGCGCCCGTTTGCGCTGGCTGGACTGGCTGGGGCGGCGCTTCTGGTGGCGCAACGGCGGCGTGTATCTGCTGGTGGCCCGCAAACGCGCCGCCATGATGCGTCCCTTGCCGGCGACCGCCGGCTTCAGCCGCCAGCAGGGCCCCACGGTGGTATCGGTGCCGGTGGCGCGCTGGCGACAACAACGAAATACGGAGTAACGGCTTTTGAAGCAGGTGGATATTTTTACCGACGGCGCCTGCCGTGGTAACCCGGGCCCCGGGGGATGGGGCGCGATCTTGCGTTACGGCGACAAGGAAAAGGAACTGTTCGGCGGCGAGCCCCATACCACCAACAACCGCATGGAGCTGATGGCCGCGATCCAGGCCCTGGAAGCGCTCAAGGACCCCTGCGAGGTCAATCTGACCACCGACTCCCAGTATGTCCGCAAGGGCATTACCGAGTGGCTGGCCAACTGGAAAAAGCGCAACTGGCAAACCGCCGCCAAGAAGCCGGTGGTCAACAAGGACCTCTGGCAGCGCCTGGAGACCGCCGCCGAACGGCACCGGGTCAAATGGCACTGGGTGCGCGGCCACAGCGGCCACAGCGAGAATGAGCGCGCCGACCGGCTCGCCAACCGGGGTATCGACGAAGCGGAGATCGGCGCATGAGACAGATCGTTCTGGATACCGAGACCACCGGCCTGGACCCGCTGTCCGGGCACCGGATCATCGAAATCGGCTGCGTGGAGCTGCGCAACCGGCGGCTCACCGGCAACAACCTGCACCTGTACATCAACCCGGAGCGGGATATCGATGAGGGCGCCCTGGAGGTGCACGGCATTACCCGGGAGTTCCTCGCCGACAAGCCCACCTTCGAGCAGATCGCCGAAGAGTTCATGACCTTCGTGGACGGCGCCGAGCTGGTGATTCACAACGCGCCGTTCGACGTCGGGTTCCTCGACCACGAATTGCGGCGCCTGGGCGGCAAATGGGGCGCCGTCGCCGAACGCTGCCGGATTCTGGATACCCTGAAAATGGCCCGGGATCTGCACCCGGGCCAGAAGAACAGCCTGGACGCGCTATGCCGCCGTTACGATGTGGAGAACGCCCACCGGGAGCTGCACGGCGCGCTGCTGGACGCGGAGATTCTCGCCGACGTCTACCTGGCGATGACCGGCGGCCAGACCAAGCTGTCCCTGGGCGGCGCGGACGCCGGCGAGCAGGGCAGCGAGCAGGCCGAAGCGATTCGCCGCCTGACGGCGGACCGGCCGCGTCTGGCGGTGGTGCGGGCCTCGGACACGGACCTGGAGCGCCACCGCAAGAAGCTGGAAGCGATGGCCGAGAGCCGGGGTCAGATGACCCTGTGGCAGGAACTGGAGCAGTAACCGCCGCCGGCGGCGAGCCGCGCCCTTAGTGGGCGGAAGGCTCGGCGTCCATTTTCAGATCGCTGGGCTCGTGGTGGGTGATCCAGCCGTGCTCGTACATATACTCGGTGGCGGGCTCGAGAAGCGTGGCGGTCATGATCAGACCGGTCAGCGTCATGACGATGGTGTAGGGCAGGGCCATGATCACCATGCGGCCGTAGGACAGCCGCACCAGCGGCGCCAGGGCGGAGGTGAGCAGGAACAGGAACGCCGCCTGCCCGTTGGGGGTGGCCACCGAAGGAATATTGGTGCCGGTGTTGATCGCCACCGCCAGCAGATCGAAGGTGTCCCGGTCGATTTCCCCGTTGACCAGCGCCTTGGCCACCTCGTCCACGTACACCGAGGCCACGAACACGTTGTCCGACACCGCCGACAGCACGCCGTTGGCCATATAGAAGGCGGAGCCCTGGACGCCGCGGTCGAGGCTCAGCACATAGTCGATCACCGGGGTGAACAGCTGCTGGTCGGCGATCACCGCCACCACCGCGAAGAACACGGTGAGCAGGGCGGCGAACGGCAGCGCCTCCTCGAACGCCTGGCCCAGGCGGTGCTCCTCGATGATGCCGCAGAACGCGGTGGCGAGAATAATCACGCTCAGACCCACCAGACCCACGGACGCGGCGTGGGTGGCGAGCCCCACCACCAGCCACAGCGCGATGAAGCCCTGCACCACCAGATTGACCTTGTCCCGGGTGGTGCGGCGGTCGTCCTGCTCGCGGGCGTACTGGCGCATGATCCCCTCGACCTTCTCGGGAATCTCCTCGCCGTAGCCGAAGCTGCCGCTCCATTCCAGAAACAGGCAGGTGAGCAGGCCCATGGCCAGCACCGGCAGGCTCACCGGCGCCATGCGCAGGAAGAACTCGCCGAACTCCCACTGCGCCTTGGTGGCGATCAGCAGGTTCTGGGGCTCGCCCACCAGGGTGCAGACGCCGCCCAGGGCGGTGCCCACGGCGGCGTGCATCAGCAGGCTGCGCAGGAAGGCGCGGAAACGGCGCAGGTCTTCCCGGTGCAGATCCTCCACCGTGGTGTCGTCGCCGTGGTCGTGCTTTTGCTGGAAGGTCTTGCCCGACGCCACCTTGTGGTAGATGCCGAAGAAGCCGGTGCACACCGCGATCACCACCGCGGTCACGGTCAGCGCGTCCAGGAACGCGGACAGGAAGGCCGCCGCCAGGGCGAACAGCAGGCTCAGGCGGATCTTCGATTTCACGCCCAGCAGAATGCGGGTAAAGGTATATAGAAGAAGGTCCTTCAGGAAGAAGATGCCCGCCACCATGAAAATCAACAGCAGCAGCACTTCCAGGTTGCCTTCGACTTTATGCAGGACCGTATCCGGCGAGGTGAGGCCGATCAGCAGGGCTTCGATCGCCAGCAGGCCGCCCGGCTGCAGCGGGTAGCACTTTAGCGCCATGGCCAGGGTGAAGATAAACTCCGCCAGCAACAGCCAGCCTGCCGTTGCTTCGCCCAGGGTCCAGGCGACCAGCGGGTTGATCAGCAAAAACACCACGATGGTGTACTTGTACCAGGCGGGGGCTTGCCCCAGGAAATTCTGACCGAAGGCGCGGCCGAACTGGGCGTACATGGCACTACTTCCTGCTAAATGTAAGGAGAACGGATGGGCGGCGCAATCATAAGCACTTCCGATGCCGGGGTACAGTCGGCGAGCCGGGGGATGAACGTCTTCACGCCACGGCGGAAACCGGCGCCGGCCTGTGTGCCCGTTAACAATATGCCGCCAAATCAGTTGCTTACGTTTGAAAGTTGACGCATTGTTGAACGCCGTGAGAAAGTTCAAAACGCTTTTAATAATCAGCAGGGGTTTCCGGAGAGTTCATGGTCGCCATCACCAACACCACCTCCCTGACGTTTCTCAAGGAGTCCATCGACGCCACGTTGAGCGAGGCGGAAGCCAGCCTTGAGGCGTTCGCCGAGGAGCGGGACGAGGGAACCTCGCTGGATCGTTGCGGTGAAGCCTTTCACCAATTGCGCGGCATCTCGCAGATGCTGGAGCTGTCGGCGGCCACCCTGATGAGCGAGGAAATGGAACTGGCCGTGGAAGGCCTCAAGCGCCATGGCGGCCGGGCGCTGGTGCAGGCCCTGGGCAACGCCATCGTACTGCTGGGTCGCTATTTCGAGTACGTCCAGCTCAAGGACCGCACCCTGCCCGAAATGCTGATCGGCGGCATCAACGAACTGCGCCGCGCCGGCGGCAAGCCGCTGATCCAGGAAAGCCATTTCTTCAGCGTCGACCTGTCGCGGGCGCGCAGCCCGGAGCCGGAGGAGGGCGACCCCGCCGCGCTGCTGTCACAGGGGCGGCGCCTGCGTCATATGTACCAGGTCGGCCTGCTGGGGCTGCTGCGCGGCGATAACCGCGACGCGCACCTGCGGCTGATGGCGCGGGCCCTGGCCCGGGTCGACAATCTCTGCGGCCGCTGCGCCAACAGCCGCTTCTGGTGGGTGGCGCGGGCCGCCACCGAATCCCTGGCCGAAGACCGCATGGTGATCACGCCGGCGCGCAAGGCGCTGCTGGCGCAGTACGACCGGCAACTGAAGAAGCTGGTCTACGACGGCGAGCGGGCCCTGGCCCAGGAAGCGCCGCTGCTGCTGATCAAGGAAAGCCTGTACCTGGCCAGTCTCGGCTCCGGGACCGGCACCGCCGCCGCCGAGGTGCGCGGCGTGTTCGGGCTGGAGCGCGGCGTCAGCGACACCGTGCTGCAGAGCGAGCTGGCGTTGATGGCCGGCGCCCGGGGTTCGGTGATCCGCTCGGTGGCGGGCGCGCTCAAGGACGAAATCAACCAGGTGAAGGAAACCCTGGATCTGGCCTCCCAGGGCGTGGCGGACACCGACTACGCCGGCGTCGCCGGCGGTCTGCGCCGGATCGCCAGCACCCTGGAAATGGTCAGCAAGGAGCACGAAGCCAACCTGCTGCGCGAGCGCGCCGACAAGGTGGCCGACTGGCCCTCGGACGTGGACGCGGACAGCCCGGATTTCCACGCCCTGGTGGACGACCTGCTGGCCGCCGAGAACACCGTGGCCAGCCTGGAACGCAGCCTGGCGCCCTCCGACGATGTGCGCCGGGACGCCACCAACACACGTATTTCCCTCTACCAGCTCGACGACGCCCGCATGACCGTGGTGGGTGAGTGCCGGGCCGGGCTGGCGCTTGCCAAACGGTCGCTGGCCAGCTACATGGAGAACAACTGGGACCCCATGCACCTGACCAATCTGCCCGGCACCTTCGCCAGTGTCTCCGGCGGCCTGATGTTCCTGGAGCTGGAGCGGGCATGCGCGGTGATCCGCGCCTGCCGCACCCACATCGAAACCCGTCTGATCGGCGGTGACGAACCGCCCGGCCAGCCGGCCATGGAGACCCTGGCCGACGCCCTCACCGGGGTCGACTACTATCTGGAAAGCATGGAAGAGCAGAAGCCGATCGGCGAGGGCGTGCTGGACGTGTCCGAGCAGGCGATGGCGGAGCTGGGCTACCCGCTGGCGGAGCGAGGCACGAATGGATAATGACTTTTTTCCCATGGACCTGTCCGCGCCGGAGCCCCACGACGCCGACGAGGCCTGGCTGTTCGTGATCCACGACCAGCAGCTGTGCGTGGACACCGACCAGGCGCCGGCGCCGGGCCTTCCCCGCACACCGTCGTTTCTGCTGCGCGGCCACCCGGATTACCGCTTTATCGGCCTGCTGCACGGCGAACCCTGCTATGTGTGCCGCCAGGCGGACCATGAGCTGGCGGACCGGCCGCTTTACCCGATGCCCCTGCGGGAACTGATGGGGCACCTGGACGAGACCCAGTTCACCATGGCGGCGCGCGCCCTGCAGGTGATCAGCTGGCGCCAGAACCATCGCTTCTGCAGCCGCTGCGGCGCCGAGACCCGGCCCCATCCCACCGAGCTGGCGATGCTGTGCAGCGCCTGCGATTACCGCCAGTACCCGCGCATCACCCCGTGCATCATCGCGCTGGTCACCGACGGTGAATACGCTCTGCTGGGGCACTCCGCCCGTTTCCCGGAAGGCTTCTATTCCTGCCTGGCCGGCTTCATGGAGGCCGGTGAAACCGCCGAGCAGGCGGTGCACCGGGAAATCATGGAAGAGACCGGCGTCCGGGTGAAGGACCTGCGTTATTTCTCCAGCCAGTCCTGGCCGTTCCCGCACTCCCTGATGCTGGGCTTCCACGCCGCCTTCGCCGGCGGCGAGATCCGTATCGACGATGACGAGATCACCGACGCCCGCTGGTTCCACCACACTGAATTGCCGCACATCCCACCGCCGGGCAGCATCGCCCGGACTCTGATCGATCACTGGCGCGGCGCCTGTCAGGCGGCCACCGGTTCCTGAAGGGAGACACCCCGATGAGTTTCAGCGTTGCTCCGTTTCTGATCATGGCCGTGAGCCTGGTCCTGATTCTGGTGGGCGCCTGGATCCTGCTGCGCCAGAAGTGGCTGTGGCAGTGGATCAAGGGCAGCCTGGGCCTGGCGGTGGTGGGCCTGGCGGTCTACCTGGTGCTGGTGGCCCTGAACCTGTACAGCTTCCACGAGCTCACCGAAGAAACGCCGGTGGCCACGGTGAGCTTCCGCGCCATCGGCGAGCAGAGCTACATCGCCACGGTGACCCGCAATGACGGCAGCACCGAGGACTTCCGCCTGAACGGCGACCAGTGGCAACTGGACGCGCGGATCGTCAAATGGAAGACGCCGTTTTCCCTGCTGGGCCTGAAGCCCGGTTACCAGCTGGACCGCATTCAGGGCCGTTACTTCGCCCTTGAGGACGAGCGCTCCAAGGAACGCACCCTGTACAGCCTCAGCCGCGACCCCCTGGGCATGGATATCTGGCGCCAGGCCAGGGAGGGGTGGAGTTTTCTGGTGGATGCGCGCTATGGTAGCGCGGCCTATCTGCCGATGGCGGACGGGGCTATTTTCGAAGTAACCGTGCCGCCCTCCGGGGGCTTGATCGGGCGACCGCTTAACGGCAGCGCTCAGCAGGCCGTGGCGGGCTGGCAATAACCTGGAGCCATGACGGCCCCTGAACAGGTGAGCGTACAAGGTGATCGATTTTCTTTACCAATATGGCATGTTTCTGGCCCAGGTCGTCACCCTCGTGGTGGCGATTTTGGTTGTGATCGGCGGCATCGTTTCGGCGGCGGCCCGTAACCGGCACCGCACCAGCCGCGACGGCGAACTGCGCGTCAAGCACCTCAACGAAGAGTTCGACGACCTGCGCGAAAGCATCGTCGACCAGGTGCTGCCCGAGGCGGAGCGCAAGGCCGAGCACAAGAAAAAGCGCAAGGAAGAGAAGGCCCGCAACAAGCAGCGCAAAAAGGCCGGCGCCGAAGCGAAGAGCAAGCCGCGCATGTTCGTGCTCGATTTCAACGGCGACATTCAGGCCAGCGACGTGGCGCGGCTGCGCCGCGAGATCACCGCGGTGCTGGAAGTGGCCACCGGCGACGACGAAGTGCTGCTGCGCCTGGAGAGCCCCGGCGGTCTGGTGCACAGCTACGGCCTGGCGGCCTCCCAGCTCAAGCGCCTGCGCGGCCGTGGCGTGAAACTGACGGTGGCGGTGGACCAGGTGGCGGCCAGCGGCGGCTACATGATGGCGTGCATCGCCGACCGTATTCTGGCGGCGCCGTTCGCGGTGATCGGCTCCATCGGTGTGGTCGCCCAGGTGCCCAATTTCCACCGGCTGCTGAAGAAGAACGACATCGACGTGGAGTTGATGACCGCCGGCGAATACAAGCGCACCCTGACCATGCTCGGCGAGAACACCGACAAGGGCCGGGAAAAATTCCAGCAGGAGCTGGAAGAGACCCACCAGCTGTTCAAGGGGTTCGTGCGCGAACACCGCCGCACCCTGGACATGGACGCGGTGGCCACCGGCGAGCACTGGTTCGGCACCCGCGCCAAGGAGCTGGGCCTGGTGGACGACATCATGACCAGCGATGAATACCTGCAGGGCCGCAAGGAACACCTGGATCTGTACGAATTGAACTGGGAATACAAGCGCAAGCTGGCCGAGCGTCTGGGCGTGTCCGTGGAGAACGCCGGGGTGCGTCTGATCGACCGGTTCTGGCACCGGGGCAGCCAGCGTCAGTTTCACTAACCCCGGTGGCGACACCGGTGGGCTTTCAACGGAGCGAGGCAATGACTTTCAAGGCACTGATCACCGAGAAAACCGACGACGGCTACCAGAGCCGGGTAGGGGACAAGAACCTGGAAGATCTGCCCGAAGGCGATGTGCTGGTACGCGTCGCCTGGTCGTCCCTGAACTATAAGGACGCGCTGTCCGCCAGCGGCAACAAGGGCGTCACCCGCTCCTTCCCGCACACCCCCGGCATCGACGCCGCCGGCGTGGTGGAGGAGGCCGGCGACGGCCCCTTCAGCGTCGGCGACGCGGTGATCTGCACCGGTTACGACCTGGGCATGAACACCTCCGGCGGCTACGGCGATTACATCCGCGTGCCCGCCGAATGGCTGGCGCCGCTGCCCGCCGGGCTGTCCGCCCGTGACGCCATGGTGCTGGGCACCGCCGGCCTCACCGCCGCGCTCTGCGTGGAAGCGCTGATCGACACCGGTCTGCAGCCGGAGCAGGGCGAGGTGCTGGTCACCGGCGCCACCGGCGGCGTCGGCAGCGTGGCGGTGTCGATCCTCTCCAATCTGGGCTTCAAGGTGGTGGCCGCCACCGGCAAACAGGACGCCCACGACTGGCTGCGTGATCTCGGCGCCGCCGACATCATCGGCCGTGACGCCTTGCTGGAAGGCATCGAGAAGCCGGTGCTCAAGCCGCGCTGGGCCGGGGTGGTCGATTGCGTGGGCGGCGATATTCTGGTCAACGCGCTGAAAAGCCTGCAGTACGGCGGCAGCGCGGCCTGCTGCGGCCTGACCGCCTCGCCCAAGCTGGAAAACGCCACCGTGTTCCCGTTTATCCTGCGCGGCGTCAATCTGCTCGGCGTGGACAGCGTCGAGCTGCCCTGCGAAGTGAAGCAGCAGATGTGGCAATTGCTGGCCAGCGACTGGCGCCCGGCGCTGGACAAGCTGGAGAGCCGCGAAGTCACCCGCGAGCAACTGCCGGACTGCTTCACCGAGATTCTGGCCGGCAAGCTGCGCGGCCGGGTGGTGGTTAAGATCAACCCCTGAGACGGGCACCCTGAATCATGGCCAACGCTCCCTGGGTCAAGCTGGCGCTGCAGTTGAACGGCGCCGGCGGTGCCACGCCCATTTCATTGTCGGCGCCGCTGCCGAGCCAGGGCGGGCCGCTCTGGATCCATCTCGATTACACCGTCGATGAGGCCTATGAGTGGCTGCAAAACCGGCCGGATGTGCCCGTTTCCGTGCTCGAAGCGCTGTTCGCCACCGATACCCGGCCACGGGCGGCGGATGTGGGCGGCGGCCTGCTGATCTACCTGCGCGGCGTCAATCTGGCGCCGGGCGCGCGCCCGGAAGACATGATCGCGGTGCGGTTGTGGATCCGTAACGGCCTGATCATCAGCACCCAGAAACGCCAGCTGCTGACGCTGTCGGAAATCGTCACGGAACTGGAGCAGGGCGAGGGCGCCCGCACCCCGTCGGACCTGGTGAAGCGGCTGGTGGACGGTCTCATCTGGCGCATGGAAGACGTCATCGAGCGCATCGAGGATCAGGTCGGCGACTGCGCCGATCTGCTGGAGACCCGGCCGGACAAGGCGCTCACCCACGAGATCAGCAGCCTGCGCCGCCGGGCGGTGACCCTGCGCCGCTATCTGGCGCCCCAGCGCGAGGCCATCGCGCGCCTGCAGAACGACGCCCGTATCGACCGCGATGACGCCGAGATCATCCGCGAGGCCGGCGAGCGCCTGCAGCGTCTCCTGGAAGATCTGGATGCGGCGCGGGACCACGCCACCTTGCTGCAGGAAGAGGTGTTCTCGGTGCAGAACGAGGCGATCAACGACCGCATGTACCTGCTCGCCATTATCAGCGCGCTGTTCCTGCCGCTGGGCTTTCTGACCGGTCTGTTCGGGATCAATGTGGGCGGGCTGCCCGGGGTCGATAACCCGGAGGCGTTCTGGTGGTTCGCGGGGTCCCTGGTGGTGATCGCCGCCGGCATCCTGGTGTGGATGGCCCGGCGGCGCTGGTTCTGAACAAGCCCGGGGATCAGGCCTGCTCGAGTTCCTGACGGCGGCGGTAGATCGGGCGCGGGTCGTGCACGTCGCCCTGGTAGGTCACCGAGAACGGCCGCAGGCCGTTTTCCAGCGCTTCATGGATGTCCCGGTCGGCACGCACTTCGAAGGCGTTGAAGCCGACGCGGTGCATGTAGAACAGCTGGTCCTGCAGCACGTCGCCCACCGCGCGCACCTCGCCGGTGAAGCGGTAGCGGGTGCGCAGCTCGCGGGCGTAGGAGTAACCGCGACCGTCCTTGAAGGCCGGGAAGTGGATCGCCACCAGCGGCAGGTGGGGCAGGTCGGCGGCCAGGTCGGCGGGCTCCTCGCCCGGCTCGAGACACACGCCCACCGGCGCCTCGCGCTCCAGCAGGGTGTCGCGGTGGGCCTGCCAGTAGGCCACGGGCACGATCACCGGTTGGTTCTCCGGCAGGCTCTGGCCGTCTTCTTCCAGCTGGCCCGGTTCGAACCGCTGCCAGCCGTTGTCGACGATTTCACCGTCGAGAATCATCTTACCCATAGACGTGTTCCTTGAACGGTTCCATACCAATGCGCTCGTAGGTGTCGATGAACGGCTCGTTTTCCAGCCGCTTGTCCACGTACACATTGATGATCTTTTCGATCACGTCGGTGACTTCATAGGACTCGAAGGAGGGGCCCATCTTCTCGCCGATGCGCGACAGCTTGTCGCCGCGACCGCCGAGCGTGATCTGGTAGAACTCCTTGCCCTTCTTGTCCACGCCGAGAATGCCGATGTGGCCGATATGGTGATGGCCGCAGGCGTTCATGCACCCGGAGATATTGATGTCCAGCGGGCCCAGGTCATGGACATAGTCCATGTCGTCGAAGCGGCGCTGGATGCCCTCCGCCACCGGCACCGACTTGGCGTTGGCCAGGGCGCACAGGTCGCCGCCGGGGCAGGCGACGATGTCGGTGAGCAGGCCCAGATTGGGGGTGGCCATGCCCAGCGCGTCCAGTTTTTCCCACAGCTCGAACAGGTCATCGGTGGCCACGTCGGACAGCACCATGTTCTGCTGGTGGGTGTTGCGCAGTTCGCCGAAGCTGTAACGGTCCGCCAGGTCGGCGATCGCTTCCAGCTGCTCGTCGCTCACGTCGCCGGGGATGCGGCCGGTCTTCTTCAGCGTCAGCGTCACGCTGCGGTAGCCGTCGCGCTTATGGGCGCGGGTGTTGGTGTGGTACCAACGGTTGAAGGCGCGGTTTTCCTGCAGCGCCTTGTCCAGCACGCCGTTGTCCACGTCGTCCCGGTAGGCCGGCTCGGTGAAGCAGCCCTGGATGCGCGCCACTTCCTCTTCGGTGAGCGTCATCGGGCCGTCCTTGAGCTCGGCGAATTCCGCTTCGGTGAGCTCGCGGTACTTCTCCGCGCCCAGTGCCTTGACCAGAATCTTGATGCGCGCCTTGAACTTGTTGTCGCGGTTGCCGTACTTGTTGTACACCCGCAGGATCGCTTCCAGGTAGGCGAGCAGATGCTGCCAGGGCACGAACTCGCCGATCACCTGGCCGGTCATCGGAGTGCGGCCCAGGCCGCCGCCGGCCCACACCTGGAAACCGGTTTCGCCGGCGTCGTTGTGGATCACCTTAACGCCGATGTCGTGCACACCGATCAACGCCGGATCGGCGTCCGGCACCGCGTTCACCGCGATCTTGAACTTGCGCGGCAGGTAGGCGAATTCCGGGTTGAAGGTGGCCCACTGACGGATGATCTCGCACCAGGGGCGCGGATCCTCGATTTCCTTGGGGTTCACGCCGGCGTATTCGTCGGTGGTGATGTTGCGGATGCAGTTACCGCTGGTCTGGATGGCGTGCATCTGCACGCTCGCCAGTTCCGCCAGGATATCCGGCACGTCCTGCACTTCCGGCCAGTTCAGCTGGATGTTCTGGCGGGTGCTGACGTGGCAGAAGCCCTTATCGTATTCGCGCACCACCTTGGCCAGGGTGCGCACCTGTTCGCTGGAGAGCAGGCCGTAGGGCACCGAAATACGCAACATCGGCGCGTAACGCTGAATATAGAGGCCGTTCTGCAGCCGCAGCACCAGGAACTCGTCCTCGCTGAGCTGGCCGGCCAGATAGCGCCGGGTCTGGTCGCGGTACTGAGCTACCCGCTCTTCCAGAAGCCGTTGGTCATAGTCCTGATATACGTACATGATGCCGTTGCGCCGTGTTTAATTCGTTGATTTGTAAAGAATATTTCTCTTTACCACCATGATTTGGCGGGAAATGTAGCAAAGTGGGCTTA
The DNA here is from genome assembly GCF_964221125.1 of Alloalcanivorax sp. Classification (NCBI taxonomy): domain Bacteria; kingdom Pseudomonadati; phylum Pseudomonadota; class Gammaproteobacteria; order Oceanospirillales; family Alcanivoracaceae; genus Alloalcanivorax; species Alloalcanivorax sp. The sequence continues at coordinate 13,370 of NZ_CAXPXK010000035.1, read as the reverse complement.
TACATAAAAGAAATATATTGCTATATCGCTAGTTCCCGGGGCTATGAACCAGCGGCGCTGAGGACCATGTTCACCACCACGAACATGGCGATCACGATGGCGATCACGATCACCACATAGACGCCGATATAGTCGCCGGCGCTGCCTTTCTTGAAGTCGCGCTCGCGGTTGCCGCTGCTCTGCACGCCGAAAATCGCCGCCAGCACGCTGTGCAGCACCTGGAAAAAGCCCGGGCGCTCGTGGTCGTCCTGCCGGTCGTCGGTATCCGGGTCGTGCTTGTGTTGCTCGCTCATGGTCACCTCATAGCTCTATATGGGCCCAGCCGCGCTTAATCCATAGGCCGCTCAGCAATAAAGATGTAATCAGCCGCTGAAACGCCTGGGCCAGCCAGATGCCGAGCAGCCCGTAGCCCAGCACGGGGCCGATGATATAGGCCAGCGGCAGAAAGAAAAACCACTGCACGGCGAGGGTCACCACCATCACCGAGCGGGCCGCCCCGGCGCCCAGCAGCGCCTGGGTGAAAATGATCGCCACGCCGTCCAGGCAGATCGCCAGGCCGGTGATCATCAGCGGCGCGCGGCCCAGCTCCACCAGCGCCGGCTGTTTCAGGAACAGGCCGAGAATCAGGTCCGGCACCAGCCACATGGGCAGCGCCAGCACGAACAGCAGCGACACCGCCAGCCGGGTCACGTCCCAGCCCCAGCGGTAGGCGTCGTCGGCGTCCCGCCGCCCCAGCGCCTGGCCCACCAGCGACGCCGCCGACAGGCCCAGCCCGATGGCCGGCAGAATCAGGAACAGGATCAGCGTGATCAGGATGTGCGCCACCGCCACCTCGTCGGCGCCCACCCGGCCGATAATCCAGAACAGCACGGTCAGGCCGGTGGCGAAAAAGAACTGCTGCACGCCGTTGGGCAGGCTGATGCGCAGAATATTGCGCAGGGTGGCGCGGCTGGGGCGGGCGCGCAGGAAGCCGTGTTCCCGGGCCGCTCGCCAGGTCTGAAGCAGGTAGAGCGCGCTGCCCAGGTAAAGCGCCAGGCTGGTGCCCAGGCCCGCGCCGGCGCCGCCCAGCGCCGGCAGGCCCCAGGCGCCGAAGATCAGGCCGTAGCTGAAGATCACGTTGGCGACATGGGTGATCACCAGGGTGCGCATGTAGACGCCGGAGCGGTTGATGCCGTTCCAATAGCCCCGGTAGCTGAAGTTCATCGCCACCGCCCAGACACTGAGCAGCCGCATGTCGAAATAGTCGCTGCCCACCTCGGCGACCCCGGAGGTGGGCGCCAGAAAGGCCATCATCGGCGCGCTGGCCAGGGCGAAAATCACTGAGATCGGAATCGCGAACGCCAGCCCCAGCACCAGGCCGGCGTTCAGCGGCACCGCGTAGTTGGCCCGGTCGCGCTCACCCTTGCGGCGCGCCACCATGGCCTGGACCCCGGCGCCCAGGCCGATCACCATGCTGATGGCGATAAAACTGGCGTAGCCGCCCAGGCCCACGCCGGCCAGCGCCTCGCCGCCCAGGCTGCCGACCATGGCGGCGTCCACCAGGTTCATCAGGCTCTGGCTGGCCATGGCGGCCATGATCGGTAGCGCCAGGGCGAGAATGCGCCGGCTGCGGGAAAGGTTAAGCACGCTGGATACTGCCCCACGTCGAGGAAGCGGGCACCTTAGCAGAAAGCCGGAATCGACCCCAGCGCCGGATCACGCCAGTTGCGTCACGGCCATTGCAACGCGCGAATACTTGACTAAAATAGTCAGGAAATTCGCAACCGAGAATCGGCATGACCGAACCCCTGATCCGAATCACAGATTCCGCTCAAGAGTACCTGCGCGACCTGCTGTCCCGGCAGGACCAGGGAGACATCGGCGTACGCATTTTCGTGGAACGCCCCGGCACCCCCCACGCGGAGTGCTGCATGGCCTACTGCCCCGAAGGCGAACAGGAAGAGGGCGACGAGCGCTACCAATACGAAGGCTTCCACGCCTTCGTGGAAGGCAAGAGCGTGCGCTACCTGGAAGACGCGGTGATCGACTTCAAGAAAGACTCCATGGGCGGTCAGCTGACCTTCCGGGCGCCCAAGTCCCGGGTGCCGGACATCAGCGCGGACGCCACCCTGGAAGAGCGCATCAACTATGTGCTGTATTCCGAGATCAACCCGAACCTGGCCGCCCACGGCGGCAACGTGCAGCTGCTGGAGCTCACCGAGGACAACGTGGCGGTGCTGGAATTCGGCGGCGGCTGCCAGGGCTGCTCGGTGGTCGACGTGACCCTCAAGGACGGCGTCGAGCGCACCCTCATGGAGCAGCTGCCGGAACTCACCGTCATCCGCGACAAGACCGACCCCAGTGTCACCGAGAACGCTTACTACCAGTAAGTGCTCGCGCGGCTAAAAAAAGGGCCCTTCAAGGGCCCTTTTTTTATGCCTGTAAGACCGGCGTCAGCCGCAGTTGGGCGTGCGGCCGGCGGACTGCGCCTGCTGGTACAGCGGCATGGCTTCGGGGATGCGCGCCTGCAGGCCCTCGATGCGGGTCTGGTTGCTGGGGTGGGTGGACAGGAACTCCGGCGGTGAACCGCCGCTGTTGGCGGCCATGTTCTGCCACAGGTTGACGCTCTGGCGCGGGTCGAAGCCCGCTTCCGCCATCAGATCCAGGCCGATCACGTCGGCCTCGGCTTCGTGCTTGCGGCTGAACGGCAACTGCACGCCGTACTGGGCGCCGACACCGAGCAGGCCCATCAGCGTCTGCTTCTCGGCGCTGTCGCCGCCGGCCAGGGCGGCCACCAGCTGGGTGCCGGTCTGGGTGGCGTACTGGATCGACATGCGCTCGTTGGAGTGCTGGGCGAGCACATGGCCCACTTCGTGGCCGATCACGGCGGCGAGCTGGTCCTGGTTATCGGCCACTTTCAGCAAGCCGGTGTGCACGCCGATCTTGCCGCCGGGCAGGGCGAAGGCGTTGGCGCTGTCGTCCTCGAATACGGTCACTTCCCACTGCTGGTCGGAATCCACCACGGCGACGATGGCTTCGGCCACGCATTCCACATAGCGGGATTCGGCGGTGCCGGTGACCGTGGGCTGCTGCTCTTTCATTTCGTTGTAGGCCGTGGCGCCCATTTGATCCATTTCCGCGGCCGGCAAAAACAGAAATTGCTGGCGTCCCAGGGGGGAGGTGGCGCAGGCGGTGAGGACCAGGGCCGCCACCACGGGCAGAGACAAGCGTTTCATGCTGGAGCTACTCCTTAGTAAAACTGCTCGAAAATCCGTTCACGGCGTTCGCCCACTGATGCGGGGGCACCGGGCGGCCCAGGGTAACCCCGTGTAAGGGGCGCCGCCAGCCAATAATATCAGGATTCCCGACCCGGGCACGCGGTTATGGCGCCGCGCCTTCGGCGGCCAGCAGCGCCCGTTTACGGTCCTGGCCCCAGTGATAGGCGCCGGCGCCGCCGGCGCGCGGCACCACCCGGTGGCAGGGCACCAGCACGGCGATCCGGTTGGCGGCCACGGCGCCGCCCACCGCCCGCGCCTGGCTGCCCACGCGGGCGGCGAGGGCGGCGTAGTCACTGGTGGTGCCGGCGGGCACCTCGAGCAGGGCGCGCCACACGCGGCGCTGGAAATCGGTGCCGATCAAATGCAGCGGGGTGTGACCGGAAGCCGTGAACAGGCCGGCGATGCGGGCGTCGTCGGTGCGCTCCAGCCGGCAGGCGGGAAAGCGTTCCGACACCTGGCGTTGTCCGTCGTCCGCGTCGTCGGCGAAGCTCAGCATCACCAGGCCCCGGTCGGACCAGGCCGCCACCAGGCCTTCGTCGCGGTCGGCCGGACGGGCCCGGGCGAAGGCCCAGTGCAGCGTGCCGCTGAATGTTTTGTCCTCCACCGCCACCACCGGCGCGCCGGTGGCCGCCGACGGTGTCCGTTGGCGGCACCAGTCCGCCAGCGCGCTGGCGATGGCGTCCGGGTTGTCTTCCTGCACATAGTGCAGGCCGCGACCGCAATCGACCACGTCCAGATGGGGGATGCGCTGGCTGAGCCAGGCCACTCGGGTGCGGCTGAGCACCGCGCCGGGGTGGAACTGCAGCAGCAGCATGGGCTGCGGCATGCGCTCCAGGCGCTGCTCGATGTCCTGGATGGCGGCCCAGGTCTCGGTGCGCCGGTCGTTGATCGGCAGCTCGCCGGGGAACACCCGGATCGGGTAGCGGCTGCGCGCGTCCGGAAACGGCGCCCGGTAGGCGGCCAGCACACTGCGCGGCAGCCGGCGCCGGGTGCTGAAGCGCAGCACCACATCGACGAACAGGTTCTGCCGTTGCAGCAGCCAGTAGCTCAGCCGCCGCTGCCGGAACGCGAAGAACAGCGGCCGCGCCGCCGGCGGAAACTCGTGCCAGTCGAAGGTGAAGGGGAAGGTTTCCATGAAGCAGAGTGCGCTGACCCGCTCCGGCTGGTGCTGGGCGAGACGAAAGCCGAGCGGCCCGCCCCAGTCGTGCAGCACCAGGGTGATGTCGCTGAGCTCGAGCGCGCCGACGAATTCGTGCAGGAAGTGATAATGGGTCAGAAAGCGGTAGTCGAGATCCGGTTTGTCGCTTTTGCCGAAACCGATCAGGTCCAGCGCCACGCAACGGTAGTGGGCGGTCAGCGGCTTGATCACGTTGCGCCACAGGTAGCTGCTGGTGGGGTTGCCGTGCAGGAACAGCAGGGTCGGGCCCCGGCCCTCGTCGATGTAGTGAAGGCGGTGACCGTCGACGGTCAGGTAGCGCGAAGTGAAGGGGTAATCGGCGAATCCCATGCCATGCGTCCGGGCGGCTTTTCTGGCAAGATGCCACGGCCCCGATGACTACTGCAAGCGTGAACGGTATGGATAAACCCTTTGTGCGCAAGGATCTGGTGGAAGTGAAGGAAAGCCCGGTGCACGGCCGCGGCCTGTTCGCGCGGGCGCCGATTTCCCGCGACACGGTGCTGGGTGTATTGAAGACACAAGCCGCCAAGGGCGACGGCCCCTACGTGCTGTGGCTCGACGACGAAGGCAAGGAACGCTACCGCGTGCTTTGCGATCTGCGTTTCATCAACCACGCCAAGAAACCCAATGTGGCTTACTACGACGACCTGACCGTGGTGGCGCTGAAGAACATCAAGGCCGGCCAGGAGTTGCTGCACGACTACGGCGACGACTGGGCCTAGCGCCGGTTCACACTAGAACGGCGCCGGGGAATAGAACTCCCGCCACAGACCGGTACACGGATGGTTGAACGCCAGACGTTCGGCGTGCAGTAATAAACGGTCGCTGCGATTGAGAATCTCCGACGGCGCGTACAGGTCGCAGCCGAGAATCGGATGGCCGATCTGGCAGCAATGAATGCGCAGCTGGTGGGTGCGGCCGGTGACCGGGCGCAGGGCCAGCCGGGTGGCGTCGCGGTCCGGGTAGCGGGCCAGCACCCGCCAGTGGGTGAGGGCGGGCTTGCCGGTGTCGAAGCACACCTTTTGCAGCGGACGGTTGGGCCAGTCGGCGATCAACGGCAGCGCCACCTCGCCGCTGTCCTCGGCCACCTGCCCGGCGACCACCGCCTGATACTGCTTTTCCACCTGACGGTTCTGAAACGCGCGGCTGAGATTGCTTTGCGCCCGCCGGTGCAGGGCCAGCACCATCAGGCCGGAGGTATCCAGGTCGAGCCGGTGCACCAGACGCAGATCCGGGTAATCCTGCTTCAAACGGCGGGTGACGCAGTCGCTGTTCTCCGGCGCGCGGCCGGGCACGCTGAGCAGGAACGCCGGCTTGTTGATCACCAGGATGTCGTCGTCCCGGTGGATCACGCCGATCGCTTCCCGGCATTCGGGCACCAGATAGCGCGGCGGCTGCTCCGCGCGGGTCAGCCGCCGCCGGCCCGATTCAACCCCAGACCACGTCATGGACATCCTGGTAGCGCTGGGCGAAGTGCACCGTCATGCCGTCCTTGATGTAGTCGGGCAGCTCCTGGTAATCCCGTTCGCAGGCCTTGGGCAGAATCAGCTCGCGGATACCGGCGCGCCGGGCGGCGATCACCTTTTCGCGGATGCCGCCCACCGCCAGAACCTGGCCGGTCAGCGTCAGCTCGCCGGTCATCGCCAGCTTGCGCGGCAGCCGCTTGCCGGTGGCCAGGGACACCAGCGCGGTGGCCATGGTAACGCCGGCGCTGGGGCCGTCCTTGGGCGTGGCGCCCTCGGGCACGTGCAGATGCACGAAGGACTCGTCGAACCAATCCTCGTCCACGCCGAACGTCTTGAGATGCCCGGCCACATAGCTGTAGGCGATCTCCGCGGATTCCTTCATCACATCGCCGAGCTGGCCGGTCTGCTTGAAGCCGCGCCGTTGGCTGTGCACCCGGCTTGCTTCCACCGACAGGGTGGCGCCGCCCATGGCGGTCCAGGCCAGGCCGGTGACCACGCCCACGCCGCGCTGGGCTTTCTCTTTCTGGAAGTAGGGCTGGCCGAGGAAATCCTCCAGATTCTTACCGGTGATGCTGATCTTCTTCTCGCCGGAGAGCAGACGCACCGCCGCCTTGCGGATGATTTTATTCAGCTGCTTTTCCAGGTTGCGGACGCCGGCCTCGCGGGCGTAGCCGTCGGCGATCTGGCGCAGCACGCTGTCGCTGATCTTCAGCTGCGACGGTTTCACGCCGGCCCGCTCCAGGGCGCGCGGCCACAGATGGTCGCGGGCGATCTCCACTTTCTCTTCGGTGATGTAGCCGCTCAGCCGGATGGTTTCCATGCGGTCCAGCAGCGGGCCGGGAATCGAATCCAGCGTGTTGGCGGTGCACACGAACAGGCAGTGGCTGAGATCGAGCCGCTGGTCCAGATAGTGGTCCAGGAAATCCTGGTTCTGTTCCGGGTCCAGCACTTCCAGCAGAGCCGACGCCGGGTCGCCCTGGAAGGACTGGCCCAGTTTGTCGATCTCATCCAGCATGATCACCGGGTTGCTGGTGCCGGCGTCCTTGAGCGCCTGGGTGAGCTTGCCCGGCATGGCGCCGATGTAGGTGCGGCGGTGGCCTTTGATCTCCGCCTCGTCGCGCATGCCGCCCAGGCTGAGACGGTAGAACTCCCGCCCCAGGGCTTCACCGATGGACTTTCCGATGCTGGTCTTGCCCACGCCGGGTGGCCCCACCAGCAGCAGAATCGAGCCTTTCACCTCGCCGCGCATGGCGCCCACGGCCAGGAACTCGACAATGCGGTCCTTCACGTCGTTGAGGCCGCTGTGGTGCTCCTCCAGCGTCCGGCGCGCGTGGCCCAGGTCGAGGTTGTCCTCGGAGTACTGGCCCCAGGGCACGCTGGTCAGCCAGTCTAGATAATTGCGGGTCACCGCGTATTCCGGCGAGCCGGATTCCAGCACGTTGAACTTGCGCAGCTCCTCTTCGAAGCGCCGGGTCACCGCCTCGGGCGGGTTCAACGCCTCAAGCCGCTCGCGGAATTCGTCGGCGTCGGCGGTGCGGTCGTCTTTCTCCAGGCCCAGCTCCCGCTGGATCACCTTGAGCTGCTCCTTGAGGAAGAATTCGCGCTGGTGCTTGCTGATCTTTTCGTTCACTTCCTCGCGAATCTGGTTCTGCAGGCGCGCCACTTCCACTTCTTTCTTGACCAGTGTCAGCACGCGCTCCATGCGTGTTTTCAAGGACACGGTTTCCAGAATGCCCTGCAACTCGTCGCCGCTGGCGCTGGTCAGGGAGGCGGCGAAATCGGTCAGCGGCGAGGGATCACGGGGCGAAAAGTTCTGCAGGTAGTGCTTGAGCCCTTCGTTGTACAAGGGGTTGAGGGGCAGCAGTTCCTTGATGGTGTTGATGATCGCCATGCCGTAGGCGCGCAGGCTGTCGTCCAGCTCATCGCGGGAAGTGGGGTAGGTCACTTCCGCCATGAACGGGCGCTTGCGGCTCAGGTAGCCCTGCACCCGGAAACGGGCCAGGCCCTGGGCCACCACCTGCAGCTGCTGGTCTTCATGATTGACCGCGTGCACCTTGACCAGACAGCCGTACTCGGGGAAATCCTCCACGCTCACGTCGTCCGGGTCCCGGTCGCCGATGTAGATCAGGCCCAGCGCGTGGTGCGGGGTCTGCCCGACGCGCTCCAGGGTGGCGCGCCACTGCTCCTGGTCCAGCAGCAGCGGCTGCACCAGACCGGGCATGAACGGACGGTCCCGGACCGGGATCAAATACACCCGTTGCGGCAGATTCTGATCGGGCAGCGCCAGGGCGCCCTGCGGAGTTCCTTCGTCAACCGTGGTTTGATGTTCTTCCTGACTCATGGGCTCGACTCATTGCAAAGCTGAAAACAACCTGACTCTAAGGTGGCGCCAGTGAGCCGCTTTTCAATCCCGGTCGACGATCAGAAGATCGGCGCTCAGCGCGCGCGGCGTCTGCGTGCGGCGCTCCACCACGCGGGCGTTGAAACGGGCCTGGCAGCGCTCGGCCAGATCATAGAACGGCGACCGCCCGGGGTCGGCGATGATGATTCGCTTCACGTCCTGGTCCAGGGCGCGCCGGATCAGATTGAACAGCACCGGCGTGAGCTCATCCCAGAAACAGATGTCGGCGCCGGTGATCATATCCACGTCGGCGAGGCGCTGCTTGGTAAGGCGCTCGAAGCGGCAACGCAGGGTGTCCACCTGAACACGGTTGATGGCGGCGTGCAGATCCAGGTAGGGGAACACGTCGGCGTCCGCGTCCACGGCGGTGACCCGGCAACGGAAACGCTTGGCGGCGAAAATCGCCAGCGGCCCCCAGCCACAGCCGATGTCCATCAGGTGGCTGTCGGCGGTGAGCCGGAGCGGGCCTTTTTCCCGTGTCAGTTGATCCATGATCAGAAAACTGGAGTTCCACACCTTATTGCCGTGGATGGTGGGCACGTGGTTGGCGCGTTTCAGCTTTCTGATTTCACGGTGGCCGCTGCGCAGCAACGTCAGGCCGCGGGTGTGAACCGTGTGAGCTTCACCGCGTTTGATACGCGGGGGCTGGGGTGTATCAAGGGGCATGGAGTTTTCCGGCGCCGAAAGGGGAAGCGCAAACACTACGGCGGCGCGGCCGGCGGTTCAAGGCCGGTGCGCCGCCTCCGGCTCAGCCGTCGATGTCCTGCCAGAAGGCGCGGAACGCTTCGGCGCTCTCCTCCAGGGCTTCCGCCATCGGCACATGGCCGACGCCTTCGAGGATCACCGCGCGGCTGTTAGGCAGCTCGCGCTGGAACACCTCCACATTGTCGACGCCCAGCAGGGCGTCCTCGCGGCCCCACAGAATCAGCGTCGAGGTTTTGATTTCCGGCAGCACGCCGCGCCCCTGCAGGCGCATGGCCGGGTCCAGATTGATGTCCTGCCACACCTTTTCCGCCACGTCCGCGTTGGCGGCTTTCTCCTCGCCCATCAGCGTGATGGCGAAATCGGGAATGCCCACGGAGCGTTCGCTGGCCCAGTCCAGGGTGGTGCGGAAATCCTCGGCGCTGTGCGGAATCAGCGGGTTGCTGTCCGACTGCTCCAGCACATTGAGAAATTCCGGTGTCTGCAGGGTGATGCCGGCGGCATCCACCAGGCCCAGGGAGCGGAGCCGGTCCGGCTGGCGCCGGGCCATCTCGATGGCGATGGCGCCGCCCATGGAGTTGCCGGCCACGTGGGCGCGCTCCACCTGCAGGGCGTCGAGCAGGCGGAACAGGCGCTCGGCCTGCTCACTGATACCGTAATCCATGTTGGTGGTGCGCGGCTCGGTGTTGCCGTGGCCGGGCAGGTCGGGAATCACGAAACGGTAGTCGCCTTCCAGTTCGTTGGCGAAGCGCACCCAGTTGCGCGAATCGGCGCCGAAGCCGTGGATCAGCAGCACCGCCGGGGCCTGGTCGGCGTCGCTGGATTGCAGCACCCGCCAGCGCAGGCCGTCGTCGGTGGAGACGGTGTGCTCTTCGAGCCCGGCGCGCCATTTTTCAAAATCCATTCCCTGGTGGTAAACCCACCGCTGGCTGCTTTCGCAGCCGGCCAGCAGCACCAGCGTCGCCGCCAGCATTAACAGTCGGATGGCCATTCCGTTTCCTCCGGGTTGTTATTGTTCCGTTCAAGACGGAAAGTCAGCTTAGTTGCTCGGTTTCCGTTTGGCACCACCGTGAAGGTCAAATTTTGTAGCAACCCGCTCTATCGGGACTTCAGATTCCAGATACCGGCGCCGATGATCAACAGGGTGCCGAGCACCGTGGACAGCACCAGGGTCTCGCCCCAGAACAGCCAGCCCAGGAACGCCGCCCACACCACCGCGGAGTAGTTGTACACGCCCACCTGGCCGGGGCGGGCCAGCTGGTAGGCGGTGGTCATGGCGAACTGCCCGGCGATCGCCACGCTGCCGATCGCCAGCAACCAGAGCATTTCGGTGCCGGTGGGCATCTGCTGCACGCGCAGCAGCAATAGCGCCGACAGCAGGGTGGCGAACAGGGAGAAGTAGAACACCACCCGGTGCGGGGGTTCGCTGGCCGCCATGCGCCGGATGCTCACCTTGGCCACGCTCATGATCGCGGCGCCGGCCAGGGCCACCAGCATCACCGGATCCACCACGCCCTCATCGGCGCGCAGGATGACGCCGACGCCGACAAAGCCGAGTACAATCGCCGCCCAGGTATGCCCGCTGATACGGTCGTTGAGCCACAGCCAGGCCACCAGCGGCAGAAAGAAGGGCACCGTCATCTTCACCAGCACCGCTTCCGCCAGCGGAATATGGGCGATGGTGAAAAAGAAGCAGAACATGGCGGTGACGCCGGTGAAGCCGCGGATAAAGTGCAGCCGCAGGTGGCTGGTGCGCAAATCGCGGATACCGCCACTGGCCACCAGCACCGGCAACAGCACCGCCAGGCCGATCAGATTACGACCGAACACGATCATTTCTACCGGCAGAGTGTCGGCGAGATGCTTGATCATCGCCGCCATGACCGCCAGCAGACCTTCGCCCAGCACCAGCAGAAGCGCGCCTTTAAAAGGCTGGTCGGGCTTCACCGCCGGCTACCACGACAGGCGCGGCGGCGGCTAACGTTGATCATCGCCATGGGAGCGTCATCATAGAGGGCGTCCAACGCCGTGGGTGGGGGCGGCATTCTAACGTCGGCGCCTCGTCCTGGCCATTTTTGAAGGGAGGACGCATGCGTTGTTTTATCGGTATTCCGGTGCCGCCGGCGCTGGCGGCGACACTCACCGCCAACCCGGTCCCGCCGACGGCGCGGCCGGTGCCGGCGGCCAATCTGCATCTGACCCTGGCGTTTCTCGGCGAGCGCTCGCGATCGCAACTGGAGCCGTTGCTGCCGCCGCTGAACAACGCCCTAGCCCGGTTCCCGGCCTTTACCGTGACCTTGAGCACCGTGGACGCGTTTCCCGAACCGGGCGGCCGTATCTGGGCCGCCCACGCGCGCCGGGACGTCGCGCTGCTGGATTTGCATCAACAGGTCTGGAGTGTACTCAGCCAGGCCGGGATCGAAGCCGAACCGCTGCAATTCCTGCCCCACGTAACCCTGGCACGCGCCGCCGCTCCGCTTCAGGCGGAGCCGACGCCCGGGCCCTGGGTCCTCCCGGTAAACTCCGTCATGCTTTATGAGAGTCCCCCGGACGGTTATTACCGGGTGCTCCAGAACTGGCCACTAAAGGATTAACCGGCTTCGCGATCACGGCCGCTACGGAGCACTTTTTGTGCGAGCGGGCCCAGCCCGCGAAAGGGAGCGAAGCTCCCGGCAGGATGCCAGAGACATGCCTAACGGCGGCACAAACAGCGTCTCTGGGATCCTGCCGGCTGGCTTAAGCCAGCCTTTCGCGGGCAGGGCCCGCTCCCACCAAGGCCGCATCTAGAAATTATTACCCGCCGCGGCCGGGCGGCTGGACCGGGAGGTGCCGGCGTCCTGGGGCGCCGGGGTGCCGTTGGCGGGAGCGGAGGAGGGCGCGCCGGTGGGGGCCGGCACGCTTTGTTCCGAAGTGCCGCGCGGGCCGCTGATTTTCTGCTGCATGGCCATGGCGGTCCGGGTGAGCTCGGCAAGCTCCATATCGCCCACCAGCAGATAGCTTTTGCCGCCTTGCTGCCAACGCACCAGCGGCACGCTTTTATCGGACATCACATGAAACCAGCCGTCCTGGATGGCGGTGTGGTGGTCCATTTCATACAGCGCCAGACGGTTGGAGCCGGCATCGTGGTAGCGATACTCGGTGATTTCCCGGCCGGCGAGCTGCAGCTGCTTCTGCGAGAGCGGTTGCAGGCCCAGGCCGCTGAACAGCCGTGGCCCGCTCACCTCGCCGGAGGCGCGGGCGGGCTGCATGTAGGCTTGCAGCACCATGTCCGCGAAGCGCGCCGGCGCCGGGCCGGAGCCCGCCATGCGCAGGGCGCCGCCGGTCACCAGCAGCGCCGCCACGATCAGCGCCGCCGCCGCGGGCCAGCGCCGGGCACGGGGCGCCTCGATCTGTGGGACCGATTCCTGGAATACCGGGTCGAGCGCCCGCCACAGGGCCGCTTCGCGGCGCCAGTAGGCGTAGATGCGGTCGGCGAACCGGGGGTGGGCACGGATTTCCGCGGCCACCCGGCGGGCGCGGTGCGGCGGCAGCTGGCCGTCCGCGAAGGCGCTCAGCTCTTCATCGGTGACCGCATGTTTCGCATTGCGATTGCCGAGCGAGATCATCGGTCCCTCCTCACTTGACCCGTTTCAACGCCGTTGTCCGTCGCCGGACCGCGGGCCTGTCCCGTTCCTGGCGCAACGTTTCCCGTGCCCGTGACAGGCGTGAACGCAGCGTGCCGACACGGACGCCGAGAATCCGTGCCGCCTCACGGTAACCCGGATTCTCAAGGGCCACCAGCAGCAGGGCGGCGCGTTGCTCGGTGGGCAACTGGTCGAGCGCCTCCAGTGCCTGCTGGCACTCGACGTGATCCTCCTGGTCGGCGGCCACGGTCTGATCCAGCCCGGCGTCCGCGCGCGGTTGCTCCTTGCGCACCGGCGCCGAGGTGCGCTGGTTGATGTACAGCCGGTACAGCATTCGAAACAGCCAGGAGCGCAGACGGCCGGACGGCCGCCACAGGTGGCGCTTGCGCAGCGCCCGCTCAAGGCAGTCCTGGACCAGGTCGTCGGCGGCGCCCGGATCGCCGCACAGCGCCGTGGCATAACGTCTCAGGTGGGGTATCTGGTCGCAGATCTGCTGCTCGAAACTCATCCTGTTCAATGGCCCTGTCAGCGGCGGTGTTACCAGTACCAACAAGACACAGGGCGGTTTGGTTCCGGATTTTTTTTGGAACCAATCCGGAGCGCGGGCTGTTGGTGGGATAGCGGGCGAGGCCCGCTGACTTTCGAAACGGTACGAAACAGGAGGATCGAATGTCTGTAGAGGACGTACGCAAAGGCTTGTTACTGGCCACCGGCCTGGTGTCTCTGGTCGCCGGCGGCGCGGCC